>NZ_JAMYSP010000019.1:0-122880 GCF_040322015.1 Mesorhizobium sp. M0208
GCCTCGCATCCAACGCCTCCGTGCAAATCACCAGGCGAAGTGAATCAAAATGCGGTCTCGATTGCCAGGTTTTTCGAGGTGTCCAGATCATAGGCGGTCTTTCCCACCCAGCCGGGATCGGCTGATGTTTGAACCAGATCGCTGCACGCACTTGATCGCCGGTCATCTCGCCGGCCGTCGCCAGAATACGAATGATGGGGCTCAATGCGGCGTCGACCTTGCGCGCTCCGGTCTTAGCGGCAAACGTGTCGCGGGCGATGCCGCTCAGGCCCGCCAGTTCCCGAGCAGTTCAGCCATCCGCTTCGACGAGAGAAACGGCGTCCGCTCCTCGCCGCAGCGCGATGCCGAAATATCAAAGGCTTTGGCTCATTATAAATTTCCTAGAATATTTGACCGGCGTACGCTCAAATGCGCTTTTTTAGTGCGCATTTCACGCCCGATAAATGCTGCTAGCGCCTTCTCTTGGGCTTCTCCAGCAATGCCACTGCCTCGACATGTGGCGACCACAGGAACTGGTCGATCGGGGTTACGCTCTTCAGGGCGTAACCGCCATCGAGGAGGATGCGAAGATCCCGCGCCAGCGTTGCCGGATTGCAGGACACCGCGGCGACCAGCGGCACGTCGGAGCGCGCGATCTGCTTCGACTGGTCCTCGGCGCCGGCGCGGGGCGGGTCGAAGACTACGCCGTCAAAGGCATTCAACTCCTTGAATGTGAGCGGCCTCCGGAACAGGTCGCGACGTTCGCCGGTCACCCGCTTCAGGCCGCTGGCGAAACGGAATGCCCGGTCGAGCGCCGCGAGTGCTGCCGCATCGCCTTCCACCGCGTGAACCTCCGATCTTGCGGCCAGGCGCAGCGCGAAGCTGCCGCAGCCGGCGAAGAGATCGGCGACCTTTTTGGCGCGCGCGAAATGCTGGCCGACAATGTTGGCCATCGCCTGTTCGGCAGCCTCGGTTGCCTGCAGGAAAGCGCCCGGAGGCACTGCGACGGCGACGCCATCAAACAGGACGACCGGTTTCTTTGGTTCGATAATGATCTCGCCGTCGATCGACAGCCTGGCTAGCCCCTCGGCCACGACGAAGTTGGACGCGACGCGGCGCTGGTTCTCGCCGAGCTTGCCGGAATCGTGAACCGCGACATCGAGGCCGGAACCGGTCACCGTCACCGCCATGTGGAACGATTTGGTCGTGGCGCAGATCAGTCCGGCAAGCATCCTCAAACGGTCGAGCGCAGCGACGATCTGCGGCAGCGAGATGGGGCATTCCTCGATCGAAATGATCTCGGATGACAGCGCGCGAACGAAACCGAACTGCATTCCCGCCTCGCTCCGCCGGGCGGTGAAGACGACGCGGCGGCGCGTGTGCGGCGCGCACGGCACCGGCGCGCCGACATCGCAAGCGATGCCCTTGCTCTTCAGCGCATGCACGACCTTTTCGCGCTTCCACCGGTGGTAGGCTTCAGTCTCGAGATGCTGGACGGCGCAGCCGCCGCATGCGCCGAAATGCCGGCACGGCGGATCGACCCGCAACGGCGAAGCCTCAAGGACCGACATCAAGGTGGCGCGATCTTTCTCCCGCGCGGCGGTGACGACCTCTCCCGGCAGCGCGAACGGAATGAAAACCTCGCCGGTTTCCGTCTCGGCGATGCCGTCGCCCTGCGAGCCCAACCTTGCGATCGTGAAACGGGTGCTCATCGCTTCTGGGTCTCGACGTCCTTGATGCCGCCGAGTAGGAACTCGCGGTTGCCGTCGCCGCCTTCTATCGGCGACAGATGCAGCCCCAGCGAGCGCCAGCCGGGAATGGCATCGAGCCAGTCCTGCATCAGGCCGGCAATGCGCGCCGCATCATAGGGGTCCTTCAACAGGCCGCCCTTGCCGATCGCCTCGCGGCCGGCCTCGAACTGCGGCTTGACCAGAAACACAGCCTTTGCGCCGTTCCCGGCCAAGGCAAGCGCCGGCGGCAGCGCCAGTTTCAGCGAGATGAAGCTGACGTCCGAGACGATGAAATCCGGCACACGGCCGCCGAGATCGGCTGCCGACAGTTCGCGCGCATTCAGGCCTTCAATTACCGTCACGCGCGGATCGCCGGCAACATCGGAGTGCATCTGGCCGTGCCCGACATCGATCGCCGTGACATGCGCCGCGCCGCGTTCGAGCAGCACCTGCGTGAAGCCGCCGGTCGAGGCGCCGACATCGAGGGCTTCGCTGCCGGTGGGGTCGAGGCCGAAATGGTCGAGACCAGCCTTCAGCTTCAGTGCGGCGCGCGACACGTAACCTTGCGCCGGATCGTCAACGACGATGTTGCACTCAGGCAGAACGGCCTGGCTTGGCTTGCGGGCGACGATGCCATCGACCGTCACGGTGCCGCGCGCCACGGCATCGCGGGCACGCGAGCGGCTGGCAAACAGGCCGCGGTGGACGAGCAATTCGTCGAGCCTCTGGCGTATGCTGGCTGGCGGAAGGGAAGTCATCGGCCTTCATGGCGAATGCCAACGATGATGGCAAGGATATTGGCGATGAGACAAGGCATGGCCGGAAAAGCGGTGAACGCATCAAGCCGCTCCGCTACCAGTCGAACCTCGCGCCAGGCGCGACGCAATGCTAAGAACGAGATGCCGTTTTGTGGTCGAAACGCGGAGGAGGAAATGCTGACGGAAACCTGCCACTGCGGTGCCGCCCGCTGGACCCTGGAGGGCGATCCCGGTTCGGTCACTGCCTGCAACTGCACACTTTGCCGCCGCTACGGCACGCTCTGGGCTTACGACTATATCGACGAACGCATCCGCCTTGCCGGGCCCGTAAGCGCCTATAGTCGCGTCGGAAAGGCTCATCCTTCACTTGAGATTCTCTTCTGTCCAACGTGCGCTTGCGTCCTGGCCTGGCGCGGTTTGCGTCCCGATGCGGCTGGGCGCTACCGCATCGCCGTCAATGTGAGGCTTGCGCCGCCCGAGGCCGTCGCCGATCTCCCGATCGACCATTTCGATGGTCTCGATACATTCGAGGATTTGCCGAGAGATGGTCGCTGCGTGCGGGATATGTGGTTCTAGTTTCTAGAGTCTCTTCGGGATCATGCTTTAGAATATCTTCCGCGAAACCCGCCGTTCGACGGCCGGCGTCAGACCGTCGCTGCTGTCGCCGGACACCTGCGTGCGCGGCCGGAAACCAGCAGCGTAAACAGCACGTTACGACTGTTCGCCGGCAATTTGATTCAAGCAGTTGAGATTTTGATTCAGACCGGCATCTTGCAGCCAAGTTGAATCGCTTCGGCGTCGCGGGACATGCGTCTAAAAACTAGGCGCGCTGGGCCTGCGCGGTATGCCCCAACGCCACGAACACAGTGCGCACGATGCCGGCGCTGTCCAGCCCGGCATCGGCATACATCTTTTCCGGCTTGGCATGGTCGACGAAGGCGTCGGGCAGCACGAGCGGGCGCACCTTCAAGCCGCTCTCCAGCAGCCCTTCATGGGCCAGGAACTGCAGCACATGGCTGGCGAAGCCGCCGACCGCGCCCTCTTCCACCGTCACCAGGATCTCGTGCGAACGGGCCAGCCGCCGGATCAGGTCCTCGTCGAGCGGCTTGGCAAAACGGGCATCGGCGACCGTGGTCGAAAGCCCGGCCGCGCCAAGCTCCTCGGCCGCGGCAAGGCAATCCTGCAGCCTGGTGCCGAAGGAAAGCAGCGCAACCTTGGTGCCTTCCCTGACGATCCGGCCCTTGCCGATCTCCAATACCGAGCCTCGTTGCGGCATCTCGACGCCAACGCCGTTGCCGCGCGGGTAGCGGAAGGCGATCGGGCCGTCATCGAAGCTTGCAGCGGTGCGTACCATGTGGCGCAGCTCGGCCTCATCGGCCGCGGCCATGACGACGAAACCGGGCAGCGTCGCCAGGAAGGTCGTGTCGAAGGCGCCGCAATGGGTGGCACCATCGGCGCCGACGAAGCCGGCGCGGTCGATCGGAAAGCGCACCGGCAATTTCTGGATCGCCACGTCGTGGACGACCTGGTCGTAGGCGCGCTGGAGAAAGGTCGAGTAGATCGCGGCGAAAGGCTTGAAGCCTTCCGTGGCAAGGCCGGCGGCGAAGGTAACCGCATGCTGCTCGGCGATGCCGACATCGAAGGTCCTCGCCGGAAACGCTTCGCCGAACAGGTCAAGCCCGGTGCCGTTCGGCATGGCGGCGGTGATGGCGACGATGCGGTCGTCCTCTCGGGCCTCCTGGATCAGACTTTCGGCAAACACCTTCGTATAGCTCGGCGCATTGGCGGGCGCCTTGGCCTGGGCGCCGGTGATGACGTCGAATTTGTTGACGCCATGATATTTGTCGGCCGCGGCCTCGGCCGGGGCGTAGCCCTTGCCCTTCTGGGTCACGACATGGATCAGCACCGGGCCGTCGGCATTGTCGCGGACGTTCTTCAGCACCGGGATCAGGTGCTCGAGGTTGTGACCGTCGATCGGACCGATGTGGTAGAAACCCATCTCCTCGAACAGCGTGCCGCCGGTGACGTAACCGCGCGCGTGCTCGACCGCGCGCTTGATGGCGCGATCGGCGCGCTCGCCAAGATAGGACGTCAGCTTCTTGCCGAAATCGCGCAACCCAAGATAGGTCTTGCCTGAGGCGAGCCGCGCCAGATAGGCGCTCATCGCACCGGTCGGCGGGGCGATCGACATGTCGTTGTCGTTCAAGATGACGATCAGCCGGGCATCGAGTGCGCCGGCATTGTTCATCGCCTCGTAGGCCATGCCGGCCGACATGGCGCCGTCGCCGATGACGGCAATGACATTGTTGCGGCCATCGGACAGATCGCGCGCCATCGCCATGCCGAGGCCGGCTGAAATCGAGGTTGAGGAGTGGGCTGCGCCAAACGGATCGTATTCGCTCTCGACGCGACGCGTGAAGCCGGACAGGCCGCCCTCCTGCCGCAGCGTGCGGATGCGGTCGCGGCGGCCGGTCAGGATCTTGTGCGGATAGGCCTGGTGGCCGACGTCCCAGATCAGCCGGTCGTCCGGCGTGTTGAAGACGTAGTGCAGCGCGACAGTCAGTTCGACCACGCCGAGGCCGGCGCCGAGATGGCCGCCGGTGTGGGAAACGACGTCGATCAGTTCGGCGCGAAGCTCTGACGCCAGCTGCGGCAGGTCGGCTTCGGCAAGCGTGCGCAAATCGGCTGGGACGCGGACCTTGTCGAGAAGCGGCGTATCGGGCTTTGCGTTCACTGTTTGCGAGCCTGGTCAGATTTTCTGTTCATCGTGAAATATGCCGCTGGCCGGCGAATGTAAATGTGGCGGTAACGCGCATCAGCTTTCGGGCAGCGGGATGAACTCTTGCTCGTCTCCAGGAACGATATCGAAGCGGCCCGTCTTCCATTCTTCTTTCGCCTGCTCGATGCGTTCCTTTGAGGACGATACGAAATTCCACCAGATATAACGTTTCGAACCGAGCGAAGCGCCGCCAAACAGCATGAAATGGGCGCCGCCCTCCGATGAAACAACGATCTCATCGCCGGGCCGGAAAACCAGCAGCCGCTCGGCCGGGAAGCGGTCACCGGATATCGAAACCTCGCCTGCCAGCGTATAGATGGCGCGCTCCTCGGCGTCGGCCGGGATCTTCACGCTGGCACCCGGCGCCAACCTGAGATCGGCATAGAGCGTGTCCGAAGCGGTGGCGACCGGGGAGCGCAGCCCGGACAATGCACCGATGACGATACGGCCGCTGACACCCTCTGCATCGATTTCGGGCAGGCGCAGGGCCGCGGTGTTTTCGAAGACCGGCGCGACCTCTTCCTTGCCGTCCGGCAGCGCCAGCCATGTCTGCAGGCCGGAAACCGACATCGGCAAGCCGCGCAGTTCTTCCGGCGTGCGCTCCGAATGGACGATGCCGCGGCCGGCGGTCATCAAATTCACGTCGCCAGGCTGGATCACCATCTCGGTGCCGAGCGAATCGCGGTGCCTGATCTTGCCGTCGAACAGGTAAGTCACCGTCGACAGGCCGATATGCGGATGCGGGCGCACGTCGAGCGCCTGGCCGGCCCGCAGAACGGCTGGACCCATGCGGTCGAAGAAGATGAAGGGTCCGACCAGCCGGCGCCTGGCCGTCGGCAAGGCGCGGCGAACCTGAAATCCGCCGATGTCCTTGGCATTCGGAATGACCATCAGTTCGATCTGATCGCTGGCGAAGGCATCGCCCATCTGCGGATCGTTTCCGGGAAAGAAGCTCACGCGGTCCCCTCAGGCGAAGCGAAGTGCAGATTTGGCCTTCGCCTTGGCCGCCACCTCTTCGCGATTGCGCGGATGCTGCGTCGTCTCGAGGCTGTCGAGCAATTCACGCGCCGAGGCGGCAATGGCCTCGACGGCATGGTCGAACGCATGCTGGTTCTGTTTCGACGGCCGTGTCGTTCCGCTCAGCTTGCGGACAAACTGAAGTGCGGCATCGCGGACCTCGTCATTGGTTGCCGGCGGATCGAAATTGAACAGGGTTTTGATGTTTCTGCACATCGTTCGCAATCTCCTCTCGTCCTGGAGCCGTTTCAAACGGGATGAGTTTTACCCTCAATCGTGATGATGTCCAAAGCCGGTAAGCACAATCGTCGTTCGAGGCCGCGCCTCAGTCCGCATCCAGCGGCTCTGTCCCCACCGGCTTGCCGTCACGCGACAGCCTGATTTTCTCGACCTTGTCCTCGGCCGCTTTCAGCAGCCGGTCGCAATGCGCCTTCAGCGCCTCGCCGCGCTCGTAAATGCGGATCGACTGGTCGAGCGGCACGTCGCCGCGCTCCAGATCGTCGACGATCCGTTCCAGCGCCTCGAGCGCCTGCTCGAAGCTCATCGCCTTGACGTCCTCGTTGGTCTCACCAGCCATCATCTATCCCTTCATCAGCCGCCCGACATGGGCGGCGACCGAAAATGCCAATCCCTGCAGATCGTAGCCGCCCTCGAGAACGCTGACGAGCCGGTTGCGGCTATGGCGCCCGGCTCGTTCGAGCAACTGGCCGGTCGCCCAGTCGAAATCATCCTCGGTCAGGTTGATCTCGGCCAGCGGATCGCGGTGGTGGGCGTCGAAACCGGCGGAGATGATGATGAGATCGGGCGCAAAATTGTCGAGCGCCGGCAGGATGCGTGACAGAAAGGCGTCACGGAAAACATCGCTGCCGCTCTGCGGCGCCAGCGGCGCGTTGACGATGTTGCCGGCGCCGGTTTCGCTCGCGGCGCCGGTTCCCGGGTAAAGCGGCATCTGGTGTGTCGAGCAATAGAGCACCGACGGATCGTCCCAGAAGATGTCCTGCGTGCCGTTGCCGTGATGCACATCCCAGTCGACGACGGCGACACGGCCGGCGCCATGGTTCTTCTGCGCGTAGCGTGCCGCGATCGCCGCGGTGTTGAACAGGCAAAAACCCATGGAGGTGGTCTTTTCGGCATGATGGCCGGGCGGCCGTGCGGCGACGAAGACGTTCTCGGCACGGCCGGTGAAGACGTCATCGACCGCGGCGTTGGCAGCTCCGATCGCGGTCACGGCAGCCTGCCAGCTCTTCGGGCTGGCGGTGGTATCGGCGTCGATACGGGCGATGCCGGTGTCCGGTATCGCTGCACGGACACGTTCGACGAATTCGGGCGGATGCGCGTAGAGAATGGTTGCCTCGTCGCCTTCAGGCGCCTGGACGCGATCGAGCGCCGCGAAGGCCTCGTCGTCAAGCACACGCTCTATGGCGCGCAGACGGTCCGGCCGCTCCGGATGACCGGGCGGTGTTATGTGCTCGAGGAAAATCGGATGCGTGTAAAGTCTCGTGACCATGCCCCGATATAGGCGCGCCTTACCGCTTTGGCCATGTTTTCGCGCGCTGGTGACGCGATGTTCAACAGGGTTTAGGCAACCGGCGTCGGCCGAGCCCACCGCGAGCCGCCTGGGATTGGCGAAAAGATGATCTCAGGCCGGTGATCGGTCAACCTCGGGCTGCATCGCTGACGGTCGATCAGGTTGATGCAGCCTGCCGGTGCGATTGAGCAGCCCCTCCAGAAGAACCTTGAACGCCTTCACTGCCTTCTTCGACGTCGCTTCGGGATCGTTCGAATTTGCGATCCACTGCGCCGCATGCAGCGAGGCGCCGCTGACCAGCCTTGCCGCGGCTTCGGGATCGACGGCGAGAATTGTCCCCTCGTCGCTCAGTCTTTGCAGGCTCTCTGTCATCGAGCGGATGCATGTGCTCTGGCTTGGCCATTGCGATGGATCGCCGAGCACCGCCGGCCCGTCGCGAAGCACGATACGCTGGATCTCCGGCTCCAGCGCCATCTCGATATAGGCGGTGCATTCGTCGACAAAGCCCTGCCAGAGATTGTCCGGCTTGGCCGAAACGACCTTCAGCCGGGCTGCCATTTCGGCGTCGATCTCGGCGATAACCGCCTGGAGCAGGCCCTTCTTGTCGCCGAAGTGATGATAGAGCGCACCGCGCGTCAGCCCGGCCGATGCCGTGAAGTTATCCATCGAGGCTTCGGCATAGCCGAGCGTGCCGAAGGCCTGGCGCGCCGCGGCAATCAGTTTGGCGCGGGTCTCGGCAATCATCTCCTTGCGTGGTTTGTGCATGCACTGGCCCTATTAACATACGCTTCGCATGCCAATTGACATACGCCACGTATGATCTATTTAAACTCATACGCTACGTATGTAATCGCCGAACCGGCCGTTGTCGAGGAGCCAGACCATGCAAAATCCCTATTCCCAGATCTTTCGCGCGCCGGGCGCCAAGGGCTTTGCTGCCGCCGGGTTCGTTGCCCGGCTGCCGATGGCCATGGCTCCGATCGGGATCGTCGCAATGCTGTCGCAGACCGATGGCCAATACTGGCTGGCCGGTGCCGTTTCCGCGACATATGCGCTGGCCAACGCTTTCGTCGCCCCGCAGGTATCGCGACTGGTGGACCGCCTCGGCCAGACGCGGATTGTGGTGCCGACCACCATGATTTCCGCGCTCGCCTTCGCGATCCTGATTGCAGCGACCAATCAGCATTGGCCGATATGGACGCTATTCGTCTCGGCGCTGCTCGCCGCCGTCATGCCCAGCATCCCGGCAATGGTGCGCGCACGCTGGACCGAAATCTTCCGCAACCGCCCCGAGTTGAACACGGCGTTCGCCTTCGAGTCGGCGGCGGACGAACTGGTCTACATCGCCGGCGCATCGCTGTCGGTCGGACTGAGTGTCGCGCTTTTCCCGGAAGCGGGAGTGCTCGCGAGCACATTGTTCCTGGCCTTCGGTTCGACGGCCTTCATCCTGCAGCGCTCGACCGAACCGCGAGCGCGACCGGTGGAACACGGTTCGGGCGGCTCGGCAATCCGCCTGCGGCCGGTCCAGATCATCACCTTGGCCCTGATCTTCATCGGCGCGACCTTCGCCACCACGGAGGTGAGCACCGTGGCGATCACCAAGGAGCTTGGCCAGCCGGGCGCCGCCAGCTTCGTCATCGGCGTCTACGCGCTCGGATCGTTCGTCGTCGGCATCGTCATCGGCGCCCTGAACCTGAAAGTGCCGCTGCAGATTCAGCTTGCCATCGCAATCGCCATCATTGCGCTCACCACGCTGCCGCTGCTCGTCGCCGACACCGTGCCGCTGCTGGCACTGGCCGTCTTCGTCAGCGGCGTGGCAATCTCGCCGACCTTCATCACGGCATTCGGCCTGATCGAGCGGCGCGTGCCGGAGGCGGTGCTGACCGAGGGCGTGACCTGGGTGATGACCGGCATCGGCATCGGCATGGCGCTCGGCTCCTTCGCCGCCGGCTGGGTGGTGGACGCTTTCGGCGCGCAGAACGGGTTCTGGGTATCGGTGGCATCGGGCACAATCGCTTTGGCCATCGTGCTCGCCGGCCAGCGCAGCCTTGCCGCGCCGAACTGCGACATGGCGGCATGCGACGCAGCCGCGGTCGCTGCGGAATAGTTTCCGGTGCGTCCGGCCCCGAGCCGGGGCCGGACGCATACCAGCACCGTGAGAATGGCCTAAAGAATCTCGGTCTTGGCGATGTGGATGCCAAAACCTTCGAGGCCGACATAATGGCGCTCGCGCGAGGCGATCAGATTTATCGAGGAAATTCCGAGATCCTTGAGGATTTGCGCGCCGAGGCCGATCTCGCGCCATTCGTTTTCGCGGCGGCGAGCCTCTTCGTGATCCTCGCGGTCGCCGGCAGCCGGGCGCTTGCGCTCCTGATGGGCGACGCCGACTGAGCCTTCGCGCAGATAGACGATGACGCCGCGCTTACGCTCGCCCATCGTCTTCATGATGGCGTCCAGTCTGTGGCTGGTGCCGAACACGTCGCTGACCACGTCCTCGGAATGAAGGCGCACCGGCACCTCCTCGCCGTCGCGGATGTCGCCGAAGACGATCGCTACATGATGCATCGAATCCCAGGGCAGCGTGTAGGTGAAGACCTGTGCCTTGCCGCCTGCCGTCTCAATGTCGGAACAGGCGACACGCTCGACCAGCGTTTCCTTGCGCTGCCGGTAGGCGATGAGGTCGGCAACCGAGATCTGCTTCAACCCGTGCTTTTCGGCGAAGGCCTGCACCTGCGGGCCACGCATGACGGTGCCGTCATCGTTGACCAGCTCGGAAATCACGCCGACCGGCGGCAGGCCGGCGAGCTTGCAGAGGTCGACAGCGGCCTCGGTATGGCCCGAACGCATCAGCACGCCGCCTTCGCGTGCGATCAGCGGAAAGATGTGACCGGGCCGGACGAAATCGGAGGCGCCGACATTGCCGTTGGCGAGGTTGCGGACAGTCAGAGTACGGTCGTCCGCCGAAATGCCGGTCGTGGTGCCGTGCTTGAAATCGACGCTGACGGTGAAGGCGGTGGTGTGGGCCGAATCATTGTCGGCGACCATCGGCGACAGGTTGAGCCGCTTGGCTTCCTCGCGCGGCATCGGCGTGCAGACGATGCCCGACGTGTTGCGAACGATGAACGCCATCTTTTCCGGCGTGCAATGGACGGCGGCTACGATCAGGTCGCCCTCGTTCTCGCGGCCGTCATCGTCCATAACGACGACGATCTCGCCGCGCTCGAAGGCGCGCAGGGCTTCGACGATCTTCTTCTGGTCGTAAGGCATAAGTGCTCGCTTCGCTCGCAGGGAATAGGGGAGTAGGGCAGTACGGGAGTAGAGAAAAGGAAAAAATGCTGTCGTGGGAGCTGCGTAACCTACTCCCCTACTCTACTCCCTACTGCCTTCCCGTTTGTCCCCGATGACGCAGATAATGATCGGCAATGGCGCAGGCAACCATCGCCTCGCCGATCGGTACAGCGCGGATGCCGACGCACGGATCGTGCCGGCCCTTGGTCATGATCTCGACGTCGTTACCGTCCTTGTCGATCGACTTTCGCGGCGTCAGGATCGACGAGGTCGGCTTGACGGCGAAACGCGCGACGATCGCCTGGCCGGTCGAGATGCCGCCGAGAATGCCGCCGGCATTGTTGGACAGGAAGACCGGCTTGCCGTCATTGCCCATGCGCATCTCATCGGCATTCTCCTCGCCGGTGATGCGGGCGGCCTCGAAACCGTTGCCGATCTCGACACCCTTGACGGCGTTGATCGACATCAGGCCGGCGGCGATGTCCTGGTCGAGCTTGGCATAGATCGGCGCGCCAAGCCCGGCCGGAACGCCGTCGGCGACGATCTCGATGACCGCACCGACCGAGGAGCCCGCCTTGCGGATGCCGTCCAGATATTTGGTGAAGACGGCGACGGACGCCGGATCAGGTGTGAAGAACGGGTTTTCGGCGTCGCCGACGAAATTCCAGTTCCAATTGGCGCGATCGATCGATTTATCGCCCATGGACACCAGCGCGCCGCGCACCACCATGCCGGGCACGACCTTCCGGGCAAGCGCTCCGGCCGCCACCCGCGCCGCCGTCTCACGCGCCGAGGAGCGGCCGCCGCCGCGGTAGTCGCGCAGACCGTATTTGACCTCGTACGTGTAATCGGCATGGCCCGGCCGGAACTGGCGGGCGATGTCGCCATAATCCTTCGAGCGCTGGTCGACATTCTCGATCAGCATCGACACCGGCGTGCCGGTCGTGATCATCGTCTCGCCGTCCTCATCGAGGACGAAGCCGGACAGGACCTTCACCTCATCCGGTTCGCGACGTTGCGTCACAAAACGTGACTGGCCGGGGCGGCGCTTGTCGAGTTCGGCCTGGATCTCGTCGCGAGTGAAGCGGATGCCTGGCGGACAGCCGTCGACGACGCAGCCCAACGCCGGCCCGTGGCTTTCGCCCCAGGTGGTGACGCGGAAAAGATGGCCGAACGTGTTGTGCGACATGGAACCAGCCCTGCCGGCGTCGGAGCCGGCCTAGCGCATAACCCCGAAAATCGGAGCGATTTTCGGAAAGGATCATGCACAAAATCAAAAGTGCTACAGCGTCCTTTGCGCGTCCAGGAGGACGCGCGGCGCTGTCGCCTGCCTTCTATTGGCGTTTTCCACAGTGGTCAAACTGTGATCCGGCGGATTTAGTTTTGACACATTCGATTGGTTTCTGCTCAGTTCCGTTCCGTTGGACCGAGCCGCTGTACCGGCAATGATTAAAGAGGACGATGATGCGTATCCTGATTGGCGCTGTTGCCGCCACGCTGTTGATTTCCACCGCCGCCTTCGCCGGCCAGACCGAAGGCCTGATCAAGAAGGTCGACAAGGATGCGCTGACGCTGACGCTGGACGACGGCAAGTCCTACAAGCTGAACGCCGAAACCGACCTCGATGCGCTGAAGCCAGGCATGGACATCGTCCTCGCCTATGACGTGACGAATGGCGAGAATGTCGTCACCGATATGGAACTGCCGGACACCGGATCGACCGAGTAGGACGCGTCGACATTCAGCTGATGCCGGCCCGACCTGATCTCAACATACGCTGCGTCATCGGTCTCAAAGCCACTCCAGGCGCCGGCCGTCCAGTCTGAGCACGCGGTCCTGCGGCACGTCCATGCTGACCGCATCTTGTTCGGACATCCCCAGTACCAAGCGGAACATTACGCGCATGACGCCACCATGGGTCACGCAGACCGTCTGGCGATCGAGCGCGTCGAACCACGGCTTCACCCGTTCGAGCAGCATCTGATAGCTTTCGGCGCCTTCGCCGGGCGGCTGGAAATTCCATTTATCGAGCCGGCGGCGCCTGGTCGAACCAGGATTGTTCGCCTCGAGTTCGGCAAAGGTGAAACCCTGCCAGTCGCCAAAGCTCAATTCCACGAGCAGCGGCTCGGTACGATAGGCGTGCGGATCGAGCTTCATCGCCGCGCGCAGGCGCTCCATCGTCTCGCGCGTGCGCCGCATCGGGCTGGCGACAAAGTCGAAATCTTCGGGCTTGTCGATGAGTTCGGCCAGCCTGCGCCCGTTGCGGCTAGCCTGCTCGCGGCCAAGCTCGTCGAGGTCGGTATCGGCCTGCCCCTGCAGCCGGGCCTCGGCGTTCCACGCCGTCTGGCCGTGGCGCACGATATAGACGAGCGGGTACATCAGGTCTTCCGGAGGAGGTCAGGCGGTGGCGTCAGTCCTTGACCGTCGAAATATCCGGCGCGTCGACCGCCTTCATGCCGACAACATGATAGCCGGAATCGACATGATGGATCTCGCCGGTGACGCCACGCGAAAGGTCGGACAGGAAATAGACGCCGGAATCGCCAACCTCCTCCTGCGTGACCGTCTGCTTCAACGGCGAATTGTATTCGTTCCATTTCAGGATATAGCGGAAATCGCCGATGCCGGATGCGGCAAGCGTCTTGATCGGGCCGGCGGAGATCGCGTTGACACGGATCTTCTTGGCGCCGAGATCGACGGCCAGATAGCGCACGCTGGCTTCGAGTGCCGCCTTGGCGACACCCATGACGTTGTAGTGCGGCATCACCTTTTCCGCGCCGTAATAGGTCAGCGTCAGCAGCGAGCCGCCGTCGGTCATCAGCGCCTCGGCACGTTTGGCAATGGTCGTGAAGGAATAGACCGAAATATCCATGGTGCGCAGGAAATTATCGCGCGTCGTCTCGACATAGCGGCCGGTCAGCTCGTCCTTGTCGGAAAAGGCGATAGCGTGGACGAGGAAATCGAGCTTGCCCCAATGGCTGGCGATATCGGCGAACACCGCATCGAGGCTGGCCGGGTCGGTCACATCGCAGTGGCCGGCGACATGCGCGCCCAGTTCCGCCGCGAGCGGCTCGACACGTTTCTTGAACGCCTCGCCCTGATAAGTCAGCGCGATCTCGGCGCCGTGATCGACACAGGCCCTGGCGATGCCGTAAGCGATCGAGCGATTGTTGGCGATGCCAAGGATAAGGCCGCGCTTGCCGGCCATAAGGCCCCGTTCACCCGCCATGTCAGCGCTCTCCGCAAGGTTCTCTGCTTTGTGGAGTGCCTATCGCACAGCCACAGTGCCCCTTCAAGCGTTCAAAGCGGACAGTTCGGGGGACAAAGCCGCTGGTCTACAGAGCCGCGAGTCCTTTTGGGCGCGCAAAGGACGCTGTAGCGCTTTGACCTTGGAGTGGCGGGCCAGTGGAAAAATCCGACGCCAGTATCGGTGTCACGGCGGAAGATGACCCTTTGGCAGAAGTTTCGTTGGCCAGCGGCCGAAGCCACGGTCATGACCCCGAGCCGACTTCCATACTTTGGGCCGTGGACGACCGCTTTGCGGTGCGCCGGGAGCGGACGTCTGGGCTTAGGCCGTCGAATGTCTGCCTTTGGACAAAAAATTTGACGTTGAGTCCGCCAACCCACAGGCGAGAGGTCCTGAGCAGCCGTCGCACCTTCCGGCGATCGCCGCTCAGTAATTTGTGCTCTGTCATACTTTTGATAGTATGCCCTGTCAGCGAGGGTGACATGTCGCATAAGAGCCGAGTTGATGTTCCGAAGGCGGGGACTGGCTCGCGCCTTCCGATCGGCAAAGGGTTGATGGATGACGGTGTCGAGACCCGTCACGAACGGCGCATACTAACCGCTCTTTGCTACGATCTCGTAGGCTCCACCGAGCTGCTGGGCCTGCTCGGCATCGAAGATTTTGAGGAACTTATCTTGGCGTTTCAAATGGCCGCCAAGGAAGCGATTGTATCGTGCTCCGGAACCGTGACGGTCGAGGTCGGCGACGGCGGCGTCGCTGTGTTCCCAGTCGATCTGGGTGCGAAGGATGCGGCGTCGCTGACGATCAGCGCCGGGCTTGGGATCGTCAGGGCGTGCAAGCTCCTTGCCGCGGAGAAAGGGAGGAGCGACCTGCATGTAAGGGTAGGCGTGGCGACCTCGATGACGCTAATCCTGAAGGGCGACACCGCTGTAGCGCAGGACACGGTAACCGGCCCTGCATTTGCGCTGGCAACCAGGCTGCAGGCAATTGCCCGGCCGGATACCGTCGTCGTGTGCAACGAGACGCGTAATCTGGCACGGCGCTCACACGTATTTAGCTTCTACGGTTCTCACGTCATCAAAGGCTTCGCGCAACCCGAGCAGGTCTGGCAGGCGCTGAGTCACAAGCGGGGGGTAGACCGTTTCTCCGCGTTCGGACGCCTCACCAGCCCCTTGGTCGACCGTACGGATGAGGCCGAGCTGATCCACGAATGTTGGAATGAGGCCGTTTCGGGACGTGGCCAAGTCGTAGTGATCGAGGGCGAGGCCGGCATTGGCAAGTCGCGCATCCTACACGAGGTGCGCCGGCGAACGCGCTTCCAACGCAACAGGTTGCTCCTCTTCCAATGTATGCCAGGCGACTCGCGTTCGACGCTGTATCCACTGCGGCAGGCGATGCTGGGCAATTTCGACGACGGCGAGCGTGCACTCACCCCTGCGCTTGTAGCAGAGGTGTTCGCAGCACATGACATTCACGACGCCGAAGTCGTCGACATCTTTTCTTTTCTGCTCGGCGTGGAAGGCGCGAGGTCCGGTTTCCATGAGATGGATCCGGAAGTGATCCGAGAGAAAGCCGGTTGGGCTGCGCGCCATGCGTTACAAGCAACGTGCGCCAGTGGCCCAGTGATCTTGATCGCTGAGGATATTCACTGGATCGACCTTACGTCGAAGCAACTGCTGGGTGAACTTGCAAAACTGGTTCCTAGTTGCCCCGTGCTCTTGATCGCAACGACGAGGCCGGGATCTGGCGACTGGCTGGATGAAAAAAGCAAGCATGTCCTGCTCGCTCCCCTTGAGCATGCCGACACCTTGCGGGCAATCGCGACGATGTGGCCTCAGGGCAAGCGAGCGCCCGCGCCTGAGCTGATAGAGTTGGTCGAGCGCGTCACCGGCGGTGTACCCCTGTTCATCGAGGAGGTTTGCCAATGGATGGCGGAGAATGCCGCTAGCGGTACTGAGCACCTGCCACAGGGTGTTTCGCTCGGCCGCGCGGCGGTGTTGGAAACAGTGTTGGACGCCCGGCTCGAGCCTCTCGGCCGCGCCCGCGAGGTGGCGCGCGCGGCCGCCGTCGCCGGCAACAGATTCAGCCTGGACTTGCTGTCGGCGCTCTTGCCGGAATTTGACCCGGGCACAATCTCTGCGGCGCTCAATGCCCTGGCCGAGGCTGGCTTCGTACGCGCCAGGCATGCAGCAGCAACAGTGTACGCGTTTCGGCATGCGCTTATCCAAGAAACGATCTATAGTGGAACACTACGGAAACGGCGCCGGACCCTGCATCAGCGTCTTTATGCGGTGGCTAGTGGCAACCGCAGCCTCGTTGGCTGGCTAACAACGGCAGCTCTTGCCGATCATGCTGAGCGAGGTGGCCTGCTTGACGAAGCGATCGGCGAGTTCGTCAATGCCGGCATGGAAAGCTCGTCCCGCTCGGCTATGGCTGAGGCAAGGCAGCTGCTCGAGCATGCCATTGCGCTTTGCGGGCAGGTTTCTGATCATGACAAACGGGATGCGCTGCGGCTCTCGGCGATGGTGGCGCTCGGGCCGATATTGACCGCTGTCGAAGGGCCAAATTCCGAGCACGCCCGCAGGCTCTACGACGAAGGCGTAAATATCGCACGGCGTCGGCCGATAGCGGAGCGCGCCAAGTGGTTCCCGATCTATTGGGGTTGGTGGTTCACGGGTTCGGTCGTTGATGGCGAGCGGGCGCAGGCCGTCGTCAGTGATCTAAAGGAGGTTAACGACCCCGAGATTCAGCTTCAGGCTAGGCACTGCTTGTGGGCAGTCGATTTCAATCGCGGAGACCATGGTGGATGCATAGCCGCGGTTGATGCTGGATTGCCGCACTATGACGTGGGCCAGGGGCACGCGAATGCCACGCGTTTTGGGGGGCACGACGCGCGCGTGTGCGGCTTGGCGCATCGTGCACTGTCGCTGTGGTTCTCGGGACGTGCAACGAGCGCTCTCCGCTCCATGTCGGAGGCCCGCCGCTGGGCTCAGCAGACTGGCCATGTCAGCAGCATCGCGCATGCCTGTATCAACGGCGCGATGCTGAGTTGCTATCGCCGCGACTTCGCTTCGTTGCGTGACGTGATTGAGGATCTGCGGCAGCTGACCGCGCTTCATCACCTGCCTTCGCTAGTCGTCTCGGCACAAATCTTCGAGGGCTGGTGCGATGGCAACGCTGGCCACCTCGAGCGGGGCAAGGACAAGATGCGTGAGGCCCTCGGCCTGCATGGACAAGTGCAGACACCTGAGGACGAGGCCGTCTATTGCGGCATGCTGGCGGAACTTCTCGCGCGCTCGGGTGAGATCAGTGGCGCGCTTGCCCTGCTTCATTCGGCGGTGGCGCAGGCCGAGGCGGGTGGCAGTCGATATTGGCTGGCGGAACTACATCGGCGAATTGCACAACTTCTCGTCCTTGACGGCGCGGCAGCTGGCCAGGTGGCAGCTGCCCTTGAGAAGAGCCTCAATACTGCAGCCGAGCAAAATGCCGTGCCCATCCTCATCGCGGCCTACGAGACGCTCAGCGTGTCAAATCTCTCGCCCGTCCTGCTTCGGAGCTACAACGACCGTATCGAAGCGGCAAGGAAGTCGGTTGAGCCCGGCGAACCGCTGATCGTCAACCCTGAGCCGGAACTGCGGGCCAGCCGATAGTGGAACAATATGAGCGCCTTGGTCCTCCGGCAGACGAAGCGCTGACGTATCTGATGTCGATGCGACAAGCGTTGGGCATCACCCGTATTGCGGACATTACCGGCCTGGACCGTGTCGGCATCCCGGTCGTGCAGGCAACGAGGCCGTTCTCGTTTTCAAACGCGGTCGCGCAGGGAAAGGGTGCCAGCCTGGCTCGCGCTGCCATATCGGCCATTTTGGAATCCGCTGAGAGCTTTTTCGCCGAGCGCATCGAATATCTTGATGCAGCTTACGCTTCGGCCACTTTACTCGGCATACCCTACGGGCGATTTGAGACGTGGCTGCGAGAGCCCGCCCCTGCTGATTGGCGCGGCCGAAAAATCGCTTGGATGGAGGCGGAGAACCTGCTGGGCGGCGGCCGCGACTTCGTTCCGCTGGAATTGGTGCACACGGCCTATCTCGTACCGCCCAGCCCCTGTGACGGAATTTTCACGCCAACCACAACCGGACTGGCGGCCGCGCTTGATGAAGCAGACGCCATCACACACGGCATATTGGAATGCGTCGAACGCGATGCGATCGCCCGCGCTCTCAAGACGCATGGTTTTCTGCAACACCAGCGAATCGATCCAGCGACCATCGATGACGCAAGGGTCTTGGCTTTATTGGATGAACTCGCACGAAAAGACATGATCGTCGGCCTTTGGCTCGCGCCGTCGCCTGTTGGCCTGCCTGTGATTTGGTGCCATCTGATTGAGAGCAATCCTCGAGAGACGGCATTGCTCCATCTGCCGGCCGACGGCTCGGCCGCTGCATTCGATCCGGCGGCAGCTGCCGTCCAAGCGATCCATGAGGCGGCGCAGGCGCGGCTTGCGGCGATCTCGGGTGCGCGCGACGACATGACCCGGGCGTCTTATCCGAAATATCCCGACTGGCAGCTTATCGAGGCGCACCGCCAGCTGATCACCGGCGGCCGCAAGGACGTGAGTTTCGCCCGCCAGCCTGCCGATCGAGCGGCGAGCGGGCAGACCTTGCGTGGCAGCCTTCTCGCACGACTGGAGGAAAGCGGAATCAGCGCGGTGTATCTGATCCGCCTCAACACCAGCCCTTGGAACCGACTGTCGGCCGTCAGGATAGTTATCCCGCAATTGTACCCTTTAGTGGAGTGACCGGATGCGACCTCGGCTCGTTTTCACCGGCCCCACGCTATCGCATCCAGAGGCACAGCAGGTGGCCGACGTGATCTGCCTGGCGCCCGCGGTACAAGGCTCGATCATAGCCGCGGTGCAGCGTTATGACCCGGCTGCAATTGTCATCATAGACGGCGCTTTCCAGGCTGAGCCGGCAGTGAGGCACAAGGAGATACTGTGGGCGATCAGCCAGGCCATCCCGGTAATTGGTGCGGGAAGCATGGGAGCCTTGCGAGCCGCCGAGCTTTACCCGTACATGCACGGCGTTGGCCTTATCTATCGATGGTATCGCCGCTTCGCTTTCCTGCCTGATGACGCAGTGGCAGTGCTGTACGGTCCGAAGGCGGTGAATTTTTCGCCACTAACGCACGCTTTGGTTGATTTGCGAATAACCGTCCGCGCCGCTTGGAGGCGGAACCTGATCTCCACCGATTTGTCAGGAAAGCTTGGGAATACGGCCCGGAACCTCAATTTTAGGGAACGTACGCTGTCGCGAATGGTCCGCGAGACATTACCGGAAGCCGGTGACCATGATATCGAAGCCTGCCGGCAAATTCTCGCAGGAGCTTTCGTTCAGCAAAAGAAACGCGACGCACTGTCGGCTCTGCAACTTATGAGAGAAAAGGCATTGGTGCCGGCGGAATTGAAGAATTTCAGAATGACGGTCGCGTTTGTCCAGGATTTGGAGGACGCCGGCTTAGCAATCTGACGACAGAGTTGCCGGTGATACCTGGTGCAATTTACGAAGTGCAGGCTTCGTGCTAGTGTTGCCGACTATGAGAGGGGCCGCGCAGTTGAACGCGCTCGATGTCGCCGGTCGGGCGGGGATGTCGGCTGGAACGCGCTTCCTGCTATACCCACAAGCGCCTCACGTTTCTGGGTACGAGAAACCCGAGGCGGTCTGGATTTCAACATCGCCTGGTTTGATCCATCCGGGCCCGGAGGATCATCGCATATATGTGCGTGATCCCGTGCTGGACAAGCAGCCGTACGAGTATCCTTACCTGCCGCCCTTTGTTGGCGCGTATTTCCCACCAGCCGGACCCGGCCTTGATGGTCATTTCGACCACCTCTCTCTTCAGTCGCGCCAGTTCCTGGCAGCGCATGCGTTCGCGGCCGCGAGCCGGGTGCTGGACATCTGGGAAAGCTATCTGGGCAAGCCGATTGTCTGGTACTTCGCCGAAACATACGAGCGGCTTGAGATCATTCCCTGGCTTGACTGGGAGAATGCGCAATCGGGGTTTGGATATCTGGAGCTTGGCCGCGAGCGTGGAGCCGACGGGCGCGGCCATCCGTACGCCCTCAACTTCGACGTGATCGCGCACGAAATGGGTCACGCCATACTCTTTTCTCTCTTCGGAGTGCCCACGCAAGGCCTGCAGGACGGCGACTTCGGGCCGTTCCACGAAGCCAACGCCGATCTTATTTCGCTGCTTTCGTTCCTGCATTTCGACAGCGGGATGGATCGATTGTTACGGCACAGCCAGGCAAACCTGCTTGTCCTCAACGAGCTCAACCGCATCGCCGAACTGACGGGCGACCGCCAGATCCGCCTTGCCAGTAACTCGCGCAAGATGACGGAAGTGACCGAAGAGATTCATGACCGGTCTCGCCCATTCACGGGAGCGGTGTTCGATACTCTGGTCGATCTCTACCATGCCGGCCTGGTGCGGCAGGGCTTGGCCGACGAGCGCCTGCTTGGCTTCGACATCAGGCAGGTTGGCGAAGCCGACATGCGGCACATCTCCGACTTCACGGGCGATGCATTCCGGGCCCGTCCGTTCCTTTTTAAGACCGAGCTAATCAAGGCGCGCGACGATGTCGCGCTTGGGCTTGCGCGCGCGTGGACACGCCTCGATGCCGATCATCTCACATTCGCAGTCGCAGCCTCCACCATCATCGAAGTGTCCGACCGCATCCGCCCGGCCATAGCGGCAAGCTTCGAAGAGAATTTCAGGTGGCGGGAAATTTTATGAATTGGTGATTGCAACGGAGGGTAACAACATGAGCGACGATTTTCATCGACCGACTTACACCACGAAAGATCCCCATGGAGCATTTAACGCCACACAAGTGCGCCTCTATGGAATACCTGGTCTTGGTCTTCCTATATCAAGCAAAAAGAAAAAGACACTGGAGCCAATAACAGGAAAATACAAGAATCATTCTATAATAATAGCAAAGATACTTGATGACGGCGATCCTGATGACAAAAGAATTTTACGGTTTAAGAAATATCTTAGTAAAACCCCACCTAACAATAGCAGTTATGTGTTTGTTAATTCGATCGTAAATAGGTTTATGCTTATGCTTGGGGCGATTGATATAAACCCAGCAAATGGTGATAAAGAAATACTTAGTTGCGGTATAATATTTGGATATGCCTACGAGGGTCATACTTATGATCTCCCGAAGCCCAAGGTAATGTTAATTCCAGCAAATCCGGAGGCAGATATTCCTGAAGACGACTCCAACTATAAATCCAAGGAGAGTGAAGGATACGCCGTCTGGATCGTTGATAAGCTCGACAAATGCGTGGAGATTGAAGTGAATCAGGGTTTCGTCGAGCAGATTGTTCTTGACGCGAATCTACCGGGCAAAAGCTCGCCCACAATGTACGCGTCCCGAATGATGATGGGGCACCGCGGGGGAAGACTTGGCGACTGATAGACGCTAGTCTAGTGCGCGCATGGCCGATCGCGAGTTGTGGTCGGCCAGCCCAGTGGCGCTGGTTGCTCGTTTCATGTCGATAACCGACGGCATGAAACCACTCATGCCCGCTTTTCACACATGGTATCAAGCGCCGGCCTTTTCGACCGTCAGCTCTTTCGCCGGCGCATCAGCGCCTCTAGCTCGGCGTCGCCGCCTTCCGGCAGCATCAGCCGCACATGCGCGTAGAGATCGCCGTGACCGCCGGCCTTTTCCGGCAGGCCCCTGCCCTTCAGCCGCAGAACCTTGTCCGAGCTCGACCAAGGGGGGACGTTGACCGCAATCCTGCCGGTCGGGGTTTCGACCGCCACCTTGGCGCCATGCACCGCATCGGCCAGTTCCACCGGCAGGTCGACATGCAGGTCGCGGCCCTCGACGCGGTAGCGCGGATGCCGGCGGAAACGGATCTTGACCAGTGCATCGCCCGGCTGCCCCGGTCCTTGCTCACCCTGGCCTTTCAACCGGATGGTCTGACCGTCCTCGACATAGGCCGGCAACTTGACCGCCATCTTGCGGCCGTCGGGGAACATCGCCGTCACTTTCTCGGCGGTTGCGGCCTCCTCGATGGTCACGTCCAGCGTGACGTTGAGGTCGGCTGCGGTCGGCATCCGGCGGCCGGCGCCCATGCCGGCTCCGCGCTGCTGGCTGAAAGCATCGCCGAAGATCTGGCTGAAGATGTCGCTGTTGCCGTCGAACGGATCACCGCCGGGACGGCCGGTGCGGAATTCGAAATGCGCGCCGCCCGGCCCTTGCTGCCGGCGGAAACCGGCGAAAGGATCGGCGCCGCCGGCCGCACTCTCGAAACCCTGGAACCGCGGTTTGCCTTCGGCGTCGATCTCACCGCGATCGAAAGCCGCCCGGTTCTTCTCGTCGCCGACGATCTCGTAAGCCTGGTTGGCGGCGGCAAAACGCTCCTTTGCCTTGGGATCCGGATTCTGGTCCGGATGATACTTCTTGGCGAGCTTTCGGTACGCCGATTTTATGTCCTTGGCCGATGCGTTCTTGGCAACGCCCAGCACCTCATAGGGGTCGCGCATGCTTACTGCCCTGGAGAAGGAGTGGTTCCATGATCGCCTCCTATATGCGCTTGCATAGGAAGAAATTCCAGTGGCTTACCACTATGTCTCCGGCGGAAAATCAGAGCGCCTTGAAATCCTGCATTCGCCAGGCGCTGCCGCCGGCCAGGCATACTTCGCCTTTGAACAGCGCGACGCCGTCGAAGCTCTCGCGTGAAGCGGTGAAGCGACGGCATGTCTCGCCGTTAGCCCTGAATTCCGCGAGCTCGGTGATGGAGCCGCGCGAGCCGGTATCGGCATTTGCCCACGGAACGGCCTGCCCGGCCAGTTGCTCAACGTCGGCGGAGGACACGGCGTTGCGGATCGTGGCCTGGTCGGAGGCGCGGTCCTGATCGAGCGGCGTGACCGAGACCGGCGTGCTCGAGGTCAGTATCGAGCGGTCGACCTCCGTCTGCTCCAGGCTGAAGCCGCCCCCGCCACAGGCGGCAAGCGGCAGGATGATTGTCACGATCATGGCTTTGGCACTGGCCGAAGCGATAACGCTCCATTGCCCACTGTCAAAAGCTTGCGCGATACGCGACAATCGGCAATCTCCCCAGCCGGCGACAAATTTGGGAAAACTATGAGCGAAACCGGGTTAACAAGCGGTGACTTTACCGAGGCAGCGGAGCCGTTCCGGCTTTTTGCGGCGTGGCTCGACGACGCGACGAAGAGCGAGATCAACGACCCCAACAGCGTGGCGCTGGCGACGGTCGACGCCGAGGGTATGCCGAATGTGCGCATGGTGCTGCTCAAGGGCTTCGATGAGGGCGGCTTTGTCTTCTACACGAATTTCGAGAGCGCCAAGGGCCGCGAGATCCTGGGCAGCATGAAAGCGGCGATGTGCTTCCACTGGAAATCGCTGCGCCGGCAGGTGCGGGCGCGCGGCCCGGTGGAGATCGTCACCGACGCCGAAGCCGATGCCTATTACGCGACGCGCCCGCGCGGCAGCCGCATCGGCGCGTGGGCGTCCAAGCAGTCGCGGCCGCTGGAAAGCCGCTTCGCGCTGGAAAAGGCGGTCGCCGAATACACGGCGCGCCACGCGATCGGCGACATCCCGCGGCCAAAACACTGGTCGGGCTTCCGCATCGTGCCGCAGACCATCGAGTTCTGGCACGACCGTCCGTTCCGGCTGCACGACCGTGTCGTCTTTTCGCGCAACGCCGAGGGCGGCTGGGACAAGGTGAGGCTTTATCCGTAGAGGACGATGCGGCAATCCTTGACGAACCACTTTGGTTCACTAATAATCATAGTGAACCAGAGGAATGTGGCCATGACGGCTTTTACCGTGCGCGTTCGTGACGAAACTGCAGACCGGCTAGACCGGCTTGCCGAGAAGCTCGACCGCTCGCGCTCCTACGTGGCTGCGAAGGCCATTGAGGATTTTGTAGCCCGTGAGGAATGGCAACTCGCCGAGATAGAGGCAGGATTGGCTGAAGCCTCGCAAGGCGATTTTGCGGGTGCCAGCGACGTAGAGGCTGTCGTTAGAAAATACGTTAAATCCACCCGCCAGGCATGAGCCATAAGCGAATCCGCTGGACCAAGCGGGCGTTGCGGCGGCTTGATGAAATCGGCACGCATGTTGAGAAAGACAATCCCGAGGCGGCCGCGAGGATCATTGCGCGCATCGTAACGGCGGCGGAACATCTCACCGAACAGCCGGCGATGGGGCGCATCGGGCGCATCAAGGGGACACGCGAACTCGTCTTGGTCGATGTGCCGTATATCGTCCCTTGTCCCATCGACGGCGAAACTGTCGAAATCCTCACCGTCATGCACGCCGCGCAGCGCTAGCCGCAGGCCATGTAAGTCGCATCGAGACACAGGAGATCAGGCTCCTGCGCGACCCATGCCGGGCTATAGAGACCTGGCGTTTCCAATCCCACGATCACGATCTCGTGTGCGTGAAACGTTCCAGCTTGCCGCAACGAACCAGGAAAGGGCTCAACGCGCCGCTGGCGCAAATTCAGGAGGACGCAATGCATTCACTCAGGTTGGTCACGATGGCCGGTCTCGTCGGCCTTTTCGCTTCGCAGGCCTTTGCGGAAGACACGATGGGGACAATGACGATGATGAAGGGTGGGGAGGTCATGGCGATCATGCCCGATGGGCATATGGGCACCATGATGCCCGACGCGAAGATGAGCGCCGAAATGATGAAAATGGCGAAACCGATCAAGCATTGCATGATGTTGATGACCGACGCCAAAGGCAAGACATTCATGATCGACACGTCTTCGGCAAAGGCTCAGGCCGAATGTAAGAAAATGGCGATGTGACAAAGAGAGCGTGGCGAAACCGCCCGCCGGTCGCTGCCGGCGGGTCCACGATGCGAGACAAGGCCAGGGTCTAGGCCTTTTTCCTGGCCATGAAGGCCGTCAAGGCTGCGCGGGCCTCCTCGGATTTGAGCCGCTCGCGGAAATGCTGGCTTTCCTTGCCGATGCGCTCGACAAGGTCGTCGCGCGAGCCGCGCATCAGGTCGCGCGCGATCCTTAGCGCTTGCGGCGGTTTGGCCGAGATCTGGCCCGCCGCCGCCAATACCGATGCTTCGAGTGCCTCTTCCTCGACCACCTCGTAGATCAGCCCGGCGGCCTTGGCGCGCTCGGCCGAAAAGCCCTCGCCGAGGCCAAGCAGCGCGAAGGCGCCTTGCCGGCCAAGGATCTGCGGTGCGAGCAGGCTCGATCCTGCCTCCGGCACAAGGCCGAGATCGACGAAGGGCGTCCGGAACATTGTGCGCGGCGTGGCGAAGGTCAGGTCGCAATGCAGGTTGAGCGTGGTGCCGATACCGACCGCAATGCCGTCGACGCCGGAAACCATCGGCTTCTCCGCTTTGGCCAGCGCCATCAGGAAATCCCAGACTTCGGTACCGCCTTCGCCGCCCGAGGCGACGACCATGAAATCGGCAAGATCGTTACCGGACGAGAAGGCACCGGGCACGCCGAGAAAGACATGGACGCGGATTGCCGGATCGGCGTCGCCGCCGGCAAGAGCCGCCGACATCGTCGCGTACATGGCGCGGGTCAGGGCGTTCTTCTTGTCCGGACGGTTCATGCGGATGATCTGGATGGCACCCTGGCGTTCGACGAGGATGTGGTCTGTCACGGATTGGTCCTTTGTGAATTTCGGGCCTTTGTGAATTTCGGCGCGTGCGAACGTCAGGCTGAAATCAGCGCTTTGCCGGCAACGGCAAGGCTGTCGGCGCCGCCGATGACGCGCTCCTTGAGCGCGCCCGCTTCGCCAAGCAGGTTCTCGGCGAAGAACCGACACAGCGCGATGCGGCTTTGGTCGGCAAGCGCGCCGCGCGCCAGATAGGCGCCGCCGGCGGCAAGCGAGATCAGCCTGAGATAAGGTGTGGCGCCGGCCAACGCCTGGTCCGGACGGCCTTCGGCCTGCAGGTCTTGCAGGGAACGGCTCGCCTGTGACAGGTCATCAAGCGCCTGGTCGAGGCGATCGGCGGTGCGGCCAAAGCCCTCAAGGTTCGACGCTCGCACCGCATCGGCGACGGCCTTGAGCTCGGCGATGTAGCCATGCACATGCTGACCGCCGCCGAGCGGCAGCTTGCGCGTCACCAGATCGATCGCCTGGATGCCATTGGTGCCTTCGTAAATGGGTGCAATGCGCGCGTCGCGATAAAGCGCCGCTGCCCCTGTCTCCTCGATGAATCCCATGCCGCCATGCACCTGCAGCCCAAGCGAGGCGACCTCGACGCCAACATCGGTGGAAAACGCCTTGGCCAGCGGCGTCAAGAGATTGGCGCGCTCCTGCCAGTGCTTTGCATCCTCGCTCCGCGACGCGAGATCGATGGCGTGGGCGCAGGAATAGCAGATGGCGCGGGCAATCTGGGTCAGCGCCTTCATGGTCAGAAGACTGCGCTGGATGTCGGGGTGATGCACGATCGGCGCCATGCCGGCACCGCGATAGCTCGCCGCCTTGCCTTGCCGGCGGTCGTTTGCATAGGCGAGCGCCTTTTGCATCGCCGCCTCGGCGACCGCCACGCCCTGCATGCCGACGGCAAGGCGCGCGTTGTTCATCATGGTGAACATGCAGGCGAGGCCCTTGTTCTCCTCGCCGACCAGCCAACCGATCGCGCCGGGCGCAGCGCCTTCGAAGCCATCGCCATAGATCATCGTGCAGGTCGGCGAAGCGTGGATGCCCAGTTTGTGCTCCAGCCCGGAGCAGAAGACGTCGTTTCGTGCGCCCAGCGCGCCATCGTCGCCGACGAGGAATTTCGGTACCAGGAACAAAGACAGGCCGCGCGTACCGGGCGGTGCGTCCGGCAGCCGCGCCAGCACCAGATGGATGATGTTGTCGGTGAAATCGTGCTCGCCATAGGTGATGAATATCTTTTGCCCGAAGATGCGGTAGCTGCCGTCGCCGACCGGTTCGGCGCGGGTTCGCAAGGCATTCAGGTCCGAGCCTGCCTGTGGCTCGGTCAGGTTCATGGTGCCCATCCATTCGCCGGAGACCAGTTTTTCCAGATATTTGGCCTTGAGCGCCTGCGAGCCATGCTTGTCGAGTGCTTCGACCGCGCCCATGGTCAGCGTCGGGGCGATGCCGAACGCCATCGAGGCGGAGTTCCACATTTCAAGCGCGGCGACGCCGAGCATGGCCGGCAGCGCCTGGCCGCCATACGCTTCCGGCGCCGACAGCGCATTCCAGCCACCGCCGATCCAGCGGCGATAAAGTTCTTTCCAGCCCGGCGGGGTAGTGACGGCAGCGCCGTTGAGCACCGCGCCGTGCTGGTCGCCGATCGTGTAGAGCGGCGCCACCTCCTCGCTGGCGAAGCGGCCGGCCTCGGCCAGAATGGCGTCAACGAGGTCCTCACCGAGTTCGCCAAAGGTGCCGGCATCGAGCGCCGGCTTCAAGCCGGCGACATGCTTCAGGGTGAAGGCGATTTCCTCGACCGGTGCCCGATACATGGCGCTCGCTCCTCCTCCGTCCGGCCGCCCTCAGTCCGGAAGGTCTACTTAAGACCCGTGCCGAGGCAAAATCATCTGCTTTCGGCTTCCCTGGCGATCTTCTTTTTACGTAAACGTCAAACTTTGTCACGCGGATTTTGCCAATTGCTGCGACGCAGGCTAAATTCGCCAAAAGCCGGGATAAGTTCGACCGGCGGAATCAGGAATACCGGATCGGACCGCCCGTGCTCGCCAGACCTGACGCCTATCGCTGCATCGAATGCGGCCTGCCCTACCGGGCGACCGGTTTTTGCTATCACGAAGGTAAGATGGAGAACGGAGCAGGCTATTGGTCTGATCGCGGCATATTGTGCTCGCCGCAATGCTCGCTCGCCCGTCACCGTAAGCGCGAGACGGCGGGAACGCTGTCGCAAGTGCCGGCGCCCGACCCGTTTCAAACCCGCTCTCGACATTGACGACCATCAAAACCATCGACGGAGAAGCTGTCCGAGCCGTGGCGTCCCCGGGCCGCGATCGAGAGCATTTCCTTAACCATGGCCGTTCAGGATATGGCTTTGGCCAGCAAGGATCTGCTGTTTGAAGACGCCGGCGCGCCCCCTTGTCCGCTCAGCGCTTCTCCTTGTCGCGGCCGCGATGACCCTGGCGCTGAAGCCGGCAAAGGCCTCGGATTTCTCCGAACCGTGGAAGGATGCGGACCGGGCACTGGTCGTCGACGCCTACGAATACAATTCCATCGACTGGACCCGGCTAGCCGACGACAAGCGTCTTGTCGGCTTCATCAACAAGGCATCGGACGGAATGCCGCCACCCTATTTCTGTTTCGGCGACGAGACCGAGCTGCGGCTGTGCAAGACGCTCTGGAAACGCCATGCGATGGCACAGGAACTGTTCCAGACGCGCAAGGTGGTGGCCAAGGCACTGGGCCTGAAATGGGGTGCCTATCATCTCGCCCGCCCCGGCAACCCCGTGGGACAGGCCAATAATTTCATCAATTTCGTGAAACCCGGGCCGGATGACCTGCTTGCCCTCGATATCGAGGACGATGATCCCACCCAATGGATGTCGCTCGAGGATGCCGAGGAATTCGTGCGCCATGTGCATCGTCGGGTTGGCCGCTTTCCGGTGCTCTACACCAACGGCACGACAGCCCGGCATATCGCCGACAACAAGTATAAATACCCGCTCCTGTCCCGGCTGCCGCTGTGGTATGCGCGCTACAAGCCAGACATCGGCCTGCATTTTCCGATGGGCAACTGGCAGGGGTATGCGCTCTGGCAGTTTTCGGCGCGAGCAAATTGCGGCCGGTTCCGCTGTCCCTACCGGGTCGCGGGCACACCTAACGATATCGACGTCAGCGTCGCGCCGATGAACGCGACGGAATTGCGCGCGCAGTGGCCGTTCGGCGGCCTGATCGACGTGCAGCCGGATTATCTCGCCTTGATACCGGTGCCGCTCTCACGCGAGGCGGGGCTCGCCGGCACTGCCATGACCTACGCCACCGTGGCAGCACCCCCGAGCCTCGAGCAACTGGTCGCGGTACTCAGGGCGCGCTTGGCCAGCTTCAGCAGCGGCTTTCAAATGCCGGCTGCGAAGACGACGCCGAGCCTTCCCCGCGGGATTGCCGAATATGTCGCCTGGATGCGAAACGAAAAGCGTGCGGCCTCGGTGTCCGCAATTGCCCCCACCGCCGGTGCGGTCAGCACCGTCTCGACCGAATTTGACCGCGGCCTGCACTGAAGCCGGAGGCCGCCTGAAGCGTCAGTTCGACTGCTCGCGCGCCAGTGCCAGCCAGCCAATGTCACGGCGGCAAAAGCCTTGCGGCCAGTCGATCCTGTCGAGCGCGGCGTAAGCCCTCTTCTGCGCCTCGCCGACGGTGCGGCCGGTCGCCGTGATGTTGAGCACGCGACCGCCATTGGCGACGAGTGCACCGCCGTTTATGGCGGTGCCGGCATGAAATATCTCGACGCCCTCGCCCGCCGCCGCCTCGACGCCGCGGATGACCGAGCCCTTTTCCGGCGCTCCGGGATAACCCCTGGCCGCCATCACCACGGTGAGCGCCGCGTCGTCGCGCCAGCGCACCGAGGTGTGCGCCAGTTGGCCGTCAGCGGCGGCGTTGAGCAGGACGAGCAGATCGTCCTTCAGCCGCATCATCAGCACCTGGCATTCCGGGTCGCCGAAGCGGGTGTTGTATTCGATCAGCTTCGGCCCCTTGTCAGTAATCATCAGCCCGGCGAACAGCACGCCGGAAAACGGAGCGCCTGTTTCAGCCATGCCGCGCATGGTCGGCTCGACGATCTCGCGCATGGTTCGGTCGATCATCTCCGGCGTCATCACCGGCGCCGGCGAATAGGCGCCCATGCCGCCGGTGTTCGGGCCGGTGTCGCCGTCACTGAGGCGCTTATGGTCCTGCGCCGTGCCAAAGGGCAGCGCGGTGGTGCCGTCGCACAGGCAGAAGAAACTTGCTTCTTCACCGACGAGAAACTCCTCGACCACCACTTCCGCGCCGGCTTGGCCGAAAGAGCCATCAAAACAGGCGTCGAGCGCGGTCCGCGCCTCGTCAAGCGTCATGGCGACGGTGACGCCCTTGCCGGCAGCTAGGCCGTCGGCCTTGATGACGATCGGCGCACCCGTCTTCTCGACATACGCCCTGGCCGAAGCCAGATCGCCGAAGCGGCCATAGGCGGCGGTCGGGACGCCGTATTTGGCGCAGAGGTCTTTGGTGAAACCCTTTGATCCTTCCAGCCGTGCCGCCGCCTTTGACGGGCCGAAGACGCGGATGCCCTCGGCGCGCAGGTCGTCGGCAATGCCGGCGACCAGCGGCCCTTCCGGCCCGACCACGACGAGGTCTATTTCATTCTCGCGGCAAAACCGGGCCACCGCCGTGTGATCCGCAATATCGAGCCTCACCAGCTCGGCTTCGCGGCCGATCCCCGGATTGCCGGGCACCGCATAGAGTTTGGTCAGCAGCGGTGACGCCGCCATCTTCCATGCCAGCGCATGTTCTCGTCCGCCGGAGCCGATCAGTAAAACACGCATGCCCAGATTCCTCGTCATTCCAAGACCAGGACTGCGCTATTGCGCCGCGCCCGACGGGTCAAGACATTTGGCTGCCGAAGCGCCGATTGCGCGTGGCGAGCCTGCGGGGGCTGCTTGACGCTTGACGGCATTCGCCTCTGCTGCCACTTCAGCAAAATGGAAACCGTCCAGTCGAAAGCGGCCCAAGGCCGCGTCGCCGATGCGCCGAGCGGCCACTGGGTTTATCGCGCGCTGCCGCGGGGGTTGTGGCCCTATGCGCAGCTTGCCCGGTGGGACCGGCCGATCGGCTGGCAATTGCTGCTGTGGCCATGCTGGTGGTCGGCTGCACTTGCCGCGAGCGCCTATCCGCGTCCGACGGATCCGCTGCTCTCGCTGCTGCCGTCGCCGTGGTACCTGCTGCTGTTTTTTCTCGGTGCGTTCGCCATGCGTGGCGCCGGCTGCACCTACAATGATTTGGTCGACGAGGACATAGACAACCAGGTGGAACGCACGCGCTCGCGGCCGCTGCCGGCCGGCAAGGTCACGCGCCGACAGGCCTGGATGTTTGTTGCCCTGCAGGCACTGGTCGGCCTCGCCGTGCTTTTGCAGTTCAACAGCTTTGCCATGTCGCTGGGCATCGGCTCGCTGGCCATCGTCGCCATCTATCCGTTCATGAAGCGATATACCAATTGGCCGCAACTGGTTCTCGGCCTTGCCTTTTCCTGGGGAGCGCTGATGGGATGGGCGGTCGAGTTCGGCGATCTCGATGGGCCGGCAATCATGCTCTACATCGGCTCGATCCTGTGGGTGATCGGCTACGACACGATCTATGCGCATCAGGACAAGGAAGACGACGCCATCGTCGGCGTGCGCTCGACGGCGCGCCTGTTCGGCGATAACACCAAAGCCTGGCTGGCCGGGCTTTATGGCGGAGCGCTGGTCTGCTTCGCCATTGCCTTTGCCTCGGCGCAGGCACCGGTGCCGGCGCTCGCCGGGCTGATCGCCGCCGGCGCGCATATGACCCGGCAGATCGCCGTGCTCGACATCGACAATCCGGACCAGTGCCTAAGGCTGTTCAGATCGAACAACCAGGTCGGCTGGCTGATCTTCCTCGGCCTGATCGGCGGCGCGGCCTGGGTGACGCTGAAGCCGCTGGTTTAGCTACTCCCGCGAAATAAGCTCCTCGCCGCCGATGACCAGCCTGAGGCCGAGATCGCCGGCGCGGCGGCGGGCGAGGAAGCGCGGGCGGCGCATGGTCGAGACGCGACCCTTGCGGCGGTCCTGCGCCGGCAGCGCCTTGATGGCGGCGCCGAGCGATTCTTCCAGCGTGCGGGCAATGCCGTCGGCCTCGATCAGCAGCATGGGCAGGCGGTAGGCGTCGGCCCAGGCGCGCCAGTCGGCGGCGACGTCATCGAGATCGTCGGCGACCAGCAGCGGCACCGACAGCATCGGGTCGTTGTGCAGAAGCTCGAGTGTCACTGTGACATTGCCATCCGGATCCTCCATGGCGCGGGCGGCGACGCCGCGAAACGCGTTGGCGGGCAGAGCGATGATCGCCGGCACGCCGCTCATCTCCAGCGTGCGGCGGATAAACGCGCCGCGCTGGTCGATGGTGAAGGTAACGTCGCCATAGTCGTCGCGCGTGGCGTAGCTCACCACCTGCGGCAGGCGGAATGGATCAAGGCGCATATTGCGCCCGGCCCAGACTGGCTTCAGTCCAGTGTTCATATTGTGCCTTTCCTGTTTCTCCTGAGAGCCGGTGTTTCCGGTTCTCCGGGCCGGTTTTCCCAGCCTCGTTGTGGAGAAACATTAGCGCGAGCTTCTTATCCTCGCGCTTAAGAAAGTCGGTTAAATTTTGCTGATCCGGGGCGGATGGTTATCGGATTGCGAACCGGCGCAGGCCGGCGAAAGGATCAGATAACCTTACCGGGATTCATGATGCCGGCCGGGTCGAACGCGGCCTTCACCCTGCGCATCAGCTCGATTGCCATCGGCGGCGCCGTCGCGATCAATTCGTCCCGCTTCAACTGGCCGATGCCGTGCTCGGCCGAGATGGAGCCATGAAACGAGCGCACGACGTCGTGCACGGCCTTGTTCATGACGTGGTAAAGGCCGAGAAACGCCTCGTCATCGCCGTCGACCGGCCGGGAGATATTGTAGTGCAGGTTGCCGTCGCCCATGTGGCCGAAGCAGACGACGCGTGCGCCGGGACTGACCGACTGCACGGCGCCGGCGGCGCTTTCGATGAATGGCGGGATTAATGCTACCGGCACCGAGATGTCGTGCTTGATCGAGGCACCTTCCGGTTTCTGCGCCTCGGGCAGCACCTCGCGGAAATTCCAGAACGCGTCGCCCTGGGCCATGCTTGCCGCGATCACCGCATCGCCGACGATCCCTTGCTCGAGGCCTGCCTCCAGCACCTCCTCGATCAGGGCCCTGGCATCGTCGGCCGAACGGCCCGACGAGATCTGCATCAGCACATACCACGGCCAATCGCCGGCCAGCGGCCGCACCACGCCTTGCGCGTGGGCAAGCGTAGAGTCGTAGGGCCTCTGGCCGATCAGCTCGAAGGCGGTGAGCGCTGCCCCGGCACGATCCATCGCCAGGCTGAACAGCGACAGTGCCGCCTCCGGCGATGACAGGCCGGCAAACGCCACCTCGCGCCCCTTCGGCTTGGGGAAAAGCTTGAGCACGGCGGCGGTGATGATGCCGAGCGTGCCTTCCGCGCCGACGAACAGGTTCTTCAAATCGTAACCGGTATTGTCCTTTTTCAGCTTGCGCAGATCGTCGAACACTTCGCCGGTCGGCAGCACCACTTCGACGCCGAGGCACAGCTCGCGCGCATTGCCGTAGGCAAGCACGCCGGTGCCGCCGGCGTTGGAGGAGAGATTGCCGCCGATCTGGCAGGAGCCTTGCGCGGCAAGCGACAGCGGAAACAGCCGGTCGGCGGCATCGGCCGCTTCCTGCAGCGTCTGCAGGATGACGCCGGTTTCGACCGTCACCGTGTTGGACAGCGTATCGATTTCGCGGATGCGGTTCAGCCGCGACAGCGATAGCACGATCTCGCGACCGGAAGCATCGGGCACCTGGGCACCGACTAGCCCGGTGTTGCCGCTTTGCGGCACGATGGGCGTGCCGGTTTCGGTCGCCAGTCGCATGATGCGGCTGACCTCCTCGACGGTCCCCGGCCTCAGCACCAGCGCCGTCCTGCCGTGCCAAAGTCCGCGCCGCTCGGCGAGGTAAGGCGCGATGTCCTGCTGGTCGCGCAGCGCATATTTGTCGCCGACGATTGTCGCAAAGCGCGCGACGACGGCGGGGTCGAGACCTGGGGAAATGTCATTCATGTGTGGAAACTATGGTGCCCAATCCATCTTGTCACGAGGGGCGATCTTGTCACGCGGGGCGGCGGCGCGCCAAAGCCTGTCGTTGATCGCCTCGCCCAAGCCGTCGAACGGGATCGGCTCGACAGCGATGGTTTTGGCGCCGCTGCGATCGAGATCCTGCAGATGAGCGAAGAGATTGCTTGCTGCCTCGCGCAGGTTGCCGGTCTCCGACAGATTGCGCAGTGCGGCTGCATCGTGCCAGCCTTCGGCACGGCTGCGGCCGAAGGCCAGCAAGGCTTCGCCCGGTGCGACCTCCGCAGCATTGAGCCGTACCGCCGCACCTGGTGCATAGTGCGAGGCGAGCATGCCGGGCGCCTCGACGGCCGAAGCGCCGCGCAGCAACTTCACCCCGGCGACTGCTTCGATCTCTTCGGCGGCAATACCGCCCGGCCGCAACAGCCGCAGCTTTCCAGCTTCGACCTTGAGGATGGTCGATTCCAGCCCGACCGTCGTCGCGCCGCCATCGACCACCAGCTTGATCCTGGGGCCGAGGTCGGCGGCCACGGCTTCCGCCGTCGTGGCGCTGATCCTGCCCGAGGAATTGGCGCTGGGCGCCGCCAGCGCGCGACCGAACCTGGCGATCAGCTCGCCGCCAAAGCCTTTCGGCATGCGCAGCGCGATGGTGTCCAGCCCTGCGGTGACCAGCGGATGAATGCCGTTGCCGGGCCGTTGCGGCAGGACGAGCGTCAGCGGCCCCGGCCAGAATGCCTGCGCCAATCTTTCCGACAGCGGATCGAACAGCGCGATGCGCTCGGCCATCGCCGGATCGGCAATATGGGCGATCAGCGGGTTGAAGCGAGGTCGGCCCTTGGCTTCGAAGATACGAGCCACGGCAACGCCGTTGGTCGCGTCGCCGGCCAGCCCATAGACGGTTTCGGTCGGGATGGCGACGACATCGCCGCTCTCGAGCAGCGCCAACGCCCTTTCCATCGCCTCGCCCACGGCACGAATTTCAGCCACTGTCGCCACCTCACGGATGCGGGTGCCTAATACGGCGACGCCGGGCGGGCAAGCCCAGGCGTCGGCGAATCGCAAATCGCTAAAATGCTATGTTTCCTCGCAAGCCGGCATCAATTGCCCTCGGCTAGGGTGCCGTCTTCTTGGACAAGGGGAACTATCATGCTTTCGATGCGTATCGTTGGTGCGCTTGGCCTGGCGGTTATGGCCGGCACGGCGCAGGCTTCATCGCTCGTTTTTGTCGGGCAGACGACGGCAACGCCGTCGGTGGTAAGTGCCAGCGCGCTCGAACGGGCGAAAACACCGTCGATCGTCGCGCTCGGCGAGAAGTTGCCTGACGTCAATGAAAACGTCACCGATGAAAAGGTCGCGGCAATCCCGAGCCAGCCGAGTCATGGCTTCGACGGAAGCCCGATGATCATTCGCGGCGGTATCGTCGGCGATGCCTTTGCAACGCCCGCGCCCAAAGCCGCGCCGGCCACCGCTACCGCGCCCGCCGCGAACAGCAAGGCCGATCCAAAGGTCGCCAGCAAAACCCCTGAGCCGGCCGCGCCGCAGCCTGCGCCGCCAGGAGCTCCCGACCAGCCCAAATAGGGCCTGAAGCACAAGCGATGATTTTTTCGCGGATGTCAGCCGGCTATTTTCGAGAAATCGGCGACCCGGTCCGTCGCCGCGCGGATGCGGGCGAGCAATGCCAGGCGATTGGCGCGCACCGCCTGGTCCTCATCGTTTACCAGGACTTTCTCAAAGAATGAATCAACTGGCTCGCGCAACACGCTAAGCGCCAGCATGGCGGCGGAAAAGTCTTCGTTTTGAATTGCTTCGCCGGCTTGCCTCTCGGCCTGATTGACCGCCGCAAACAAGGTTTTCTCGGCGTTCTCCCGGAACAGAGCCGGCTCAACGCGGCTTGCGATTGCCGTCCCCTTCTTCTCTTCGGCAGCCACAATGTTGGCCGCGCGCTTGGTGCCGGCAAGCAGGTTTTTGCCGTCCTCGGTGTCGAGGAAGGAGCCAAGGGCCTCGACACGGCGGACGATCTGCAGGAGATCGTCGTTTTGCGATAGGCCAATCTCCCCCCTAGAGGGGGAGATGCCCGGCAGGGCGGAGGGGGGCGCGACAGAATGAGAGGCTGGCGGGACAGCGCCCTCCTCTGTCGGCTTCGCCGACATCTCCCCCTCTAGGGGGGAGATTGGGCGCGAACCTGCCGCCAACACCGCGTCGATCAGATCATGCCGCGCGCCCTGGTCGCGGAGATAGACCTTTAGGCGATCGTGGAAGAAGGCGAGGAGGTTATCTTCTTTGTTCGTCAAAGATTCGCCCAACGCGGGCGCGGCGTCCGCAATCTCAGATCTCTTTGTTGCGATGTACTCGTTCAAGGTCCGACGAAGTGTTCGTGGCTCAAGGAACGATCCGGTCGATCTCAAAGCCTCAAACTCATGGCCAATCTTATTGCCGTATAGGTGCTTAGCAATTGCAAGCCAGTTGTCGTGCCACGACGCCAAAAGGCTTATCCTCACCTCATTCTCGACCAAGATCCGGATCACCCCCAGCGCCGCCCTTCTCAGCGCGTAGGGGTCCTTCGATCCGGTCGGCTTTTCATCAATCGCCCAGAAGCCGACCAGCGTATCGAGCTTGTCTGAGAGCGCCACGGCGACCGATACCGGATCGGTCGGCACGCGGTCGGACGGGCCCTGCGGCTTGTAGTGCTCCTCGATCGCGGCGGCGACCGAAGGATGCTCGCCTTGCAGCAGCGCGTATTTGCGGCCCATGGCGCCTTGCAGTTCCGGGAACTCGCCGACCACCTCGGTGGTGAGGTCGGCCTTGGCGAGGACGGCAGCACGACGTGCGAGCGCGGTAATCTCCCCCCTCGAGGGGGAGATGTCGCCGAAGGCGACAGAGGGGGTCGGCACGTCCTGATGCGGCTTCCTATTTTGGACAGAGGACGCCGGCGCTTCACGCGAGGCGACCCCCTCTGGCCTGCCGGCCATCTCCCCCTCGAGGGGGGAGATCGACTGCGCCACGATTGGTGCCAGTTCTTCGGCCAACCTGGCAATCCGCTCCACCCGCTCGCCTTGCGTGCCGAGCTTGGCATGAAACGTTACATTGAGGTGGTCGAGGCGGGCCATGCGCTGGTCGAGCGGCTTTTTGAGATCAAGTCCGAACTTTTGCGCCGATGCCTGCAACTGGTCGAGATCCGGCAGGTCGCCCTGGTCGGTCTTCCAGAAATAGAGCGCGTCGGACAGGCGCGCGCGCACCACCTTGCCGTTGCCGTGGGCGATCTCCTTGCCGCCGTCCTTGGCCTCGATGTTGGCGGTCAGGATAAAGCGGTTGGAGAGCGGCGACTGGCTGATCTCCCCCCTTGAGGGGGAGATGGCCGGTAGGCCAGAGGGGGTCGGCACAACCTGACGCGACTCCCTATCGCGGACAGGGGATGCCGCCGATCCACGCGAGGCGACCCCCTCTGTCGGCTGCGGCGACATCTCCCCCTCGAGGGGGGAGATTTGGCGCGTCGTGACGAAACACTTCTGGTTGGCGCGGATGGTGAGCCGGATCACCTCGGCCGGAATGGTCAGAAAGTCCTGCTCGAATTCGCCCATCAGCACGACCGGCCATTCGACCAGGCCCGACACTTCCTCCAGCAGCCCGTCGTCCTCGACGAGGTCGAGCCCGCTGGCGAAGGCGAGGTTCCTGGCATCGGCAAGAATGATCTCCTTGCGTCGGTCGGCATCGAGCACGACCTTGGCCGCCTCAAGCTTGGCGACATAATCGTCGAAGCGGCGCACCGTGATGGCGCCCGGCGCATGAAAACGGTGGCCGTAGGTGACATTGCCCGAGCGGATGCCGTCGATCTCGAAATCGACCACCACCGGCTCCTCGGTTTCGGGGCCGAAGGTGCACAGGATCGATTGCAGCGGCCGCACCCAGCGCAACGAGCCGGGCTTGGCCGAAGCCGGCCCCCAGCGCATCGATTTCGGCCAGGGAAAGTTGCGGATGATGCCCGGCACCAGCTCGGCGATGATCTGCTCGGCCGGCCGGCCCGGCCTGGCAATATGGGCGACATAGAAGTCGCCCTTCTTCGGATCGGAATGAACATGCGCGTCGGCAATCGAGGCAAGGCCGGCCTTGCGCAGAAAACCTTGCACCGCCTGCTCGGGCGCCTTGGTCGAGGGGCCCTTGATCTCCTCGTTTATGTCCTTCGAGCGGGCGGTCAGACCGCGGATGTCGAGCGCCAGCCGGCGCGGCGTCCAATATTCGCGCGCCGCCTCATAAGTCAGCCCGGCTTCGACCAGACCGTCGGTCAGCAGCTTCTTCAGGTCGCCGGCAGCTTTTCTCTGCATACGAGCAGGAATCTCTTCCGAACGGAGTTCTAAAAGCAGGTCGGGCATTGAGTGTGCTCACGCGGCAAATGGTCCGGGCGGGGCATAGCAACTCGGCCGGCCGCTGTCACCCTTCCCAGCAAAGTCGGGCCTGCACGATCGCGGCATCCAACGGCGATTTCCGAAAAAATTCATCCGCCTGTCGGACACGAAGCGGTCCGCCCGTCCTTGGGTCAAAGATTTCCATCAACCGAACGCAGCGCTGAAGCGACCGACGCTCAGGCAGAGAACTATTGGCTAAACGAATGAAAACGGCATCGACATTCCTGCAGATCCTCGCGCTCAGCGCCTGTTTTACAGCACAGGTGCATGGCACGTTCTCGATGCCCGGCGTCAGGCAAGCGCTGCGGACAATAGCCGGTGCAAGCGGCCAAGGTACGTTGCCAATCAGCGCTCCTGTCGAAATCGCCTGGAGCTAATGTGCATGTCGCGCAAAAGTGTGCAGCGGTTTTGCGATAACGACATGCATCAAAACAAGAACTTAAAGCGCGTCGCATGAGGCCGGTCGAACGCGACGCGCTTTAAGCCGCCATTCCGCCCGCCTGGGTCAGCAGAAACGCCTCGCCGCAGGCCTTGGCCAGATTGCGCACCCGCAAGATGTAACTCTGGCGCTCGGTGACCGAAATGACGCCGCGTGCGTCGAGCAGGTTGAAGACGTGGCTGGCCTTGATGCACTGGTCGTAGGCTGGGAATACCATGCGGTGACAACCCTCCCCCTTGAGGGGAGGGTGGCCCGAAGGGCCGGGTGGGGTCGCCCGCACAGTGCTCGACGCTTGACTTGAGGTGCCTTCTGAGATGACCCCCTCTGCCCGCTTCGCGGGCATCTCCCCCTCAAGGGGGGAGACAGGGGCGCCGGCTTGTAGCAGCGCCTTGCACTCGGCTTCGGCGTCTTCGAAATGGCGCAGTAGCATCGCGGTGTTGGCGAATTCGAAATTGTGGCGCGAATATTCCTGCTCGGCCTGCAGGAAGACGTCGCCATAGGTCACCTTATCGGCGCCTTCGCGGCCGTTGAAATTGAGGTCGTAGACATTGTCGACGCCCTGCACATACATGGCCAGCCGCTCCAGCCCGTAAGTGAGCTCGCCCGCTACCGGTGCGCATTCGATGCCGCAGACCTGCTGGAAATAGGTGAACTGCGACACCTCCATGCCGTCGCACCAGCACTCCCAGCCCAGCCCCCAGGCGCCCAGCGTCGGGCTTTCCCAGTCGTCCTCGACGAAGCGGATGTCGTGCAGCAGCGAATCGATGCCGATCGCGGCCAGCGAGCCGAGGTAAAGCTCCTGCAGATTGGGCGGATTGGGCTTCAGGATCACCTGGTATTGGTAATAGTGCTGCAGCCGGTTCGGGTTCTCGCCATAGCGGCCGTCCTTAGGGCGGCGCGAGGGCTGGACATAGGCGGCGTTCCAGCGTTTTGGGCCGAGCGCGCGCAATGTCGTGGCCGGGTGGAATGTGCCGGCGCCGACTTCCATGTCGTAAGGCTGGAGGACGACGCAGCCATAGTCCGCCCAATAATTATGCAAGGTCAGGATCAGCCCCTGGAACGAGCGGCTGGGATGCATGTCGGCAGGAATATCAACGGTCACGGCGGCCTCCGGCGGGATGCGGCACCTCGTAGAGTGCCGCTCGGCGACCGTCAAGGCGATGGGGTCACCCCTTCGGGGCGGGCGCCGGCTCGGGCTTCACCTTGGGGGTTTCCTGCGCCGTGTTGGATTCGATCGGCGGCAGGCCCTTCATCAGCTTTTGCTGCAAGGCGGCAAGCACATCCGGGTCCGGCTTCAGGTCGCGGGCCTGGTTCCACTGGAAGGTGGCTTCCAGCTTGCGGCCGACGCGCCAGTAGGCGTCCCCGAGGTGATCGTTGAGCACCGGATCCTCCGGCTTCAACGAAACGGCGCGTTCCATTTCGCGCACCGCGTCGTCGAACTGGCCAAGGCGGTAATAGGCCCAGCCCAGCGAGTCGACGATGTAGCCGTCGCTCGGCCTCAGGTCGACGGCCTTCTGGATCATCGCGAGGCCTTCCTTGAGGTTCATGTTCTTGTCGACCCAGGAATAGCCGAGATAGTTCAGGACCTGCGGCTGGTCGGGGTAGAGCTCCAGCGCCTTGCGGAAATTCGGCTCGGCCTTCGGCCATTCCTTCAATCGCTCATAGGCGATGCCACGCTGGTAGAAGATGTTCCAGTTGGCGGCGGTCGGCGTCTTCAGCACCTCGACTGCCTTGTCGTAAAGATTGGCGGCGGAGCGGAAATCCTCCTTCGCGGAATAGACGCCGCCGAGCGCCAGATAGGCGCGCATGTCGTCTGGATGCGCATCGACGATGGCCTTGAGGTGAGCGATCGCCTCGTCATTGCGGTCAAGATCGGCAAGGTTGAGGCCAAGCTGCAGGTCCGAAAGCTCCTTCAGCGGCGAGCCGGCGGGAATGCGGCGATAGAGCGCGATGGCGCCCTCGCCGTCTTTCAACTGCTCGGCAACGGCGGCAAGCTGAACAAGCGCCGCGTCGTTGCCGGGCCGCAGCGCCAGGGCATATCGCAGATAGAGCCGCACGAACGGCTCGCCGCCGCCGCGGTTGAGCGCGGTGGCGAGATCGAGCAGGATCTCCGAGGCGCCGTCCGAGGGACCGGCAACGAATGGTTCGATCTTTTCGCCCTTGTTGATCTTGTCGCGAAGCGCTGCAATCTCGACCTTGCCGGGCGCAAACGCCTCGGCCTTGTCGAGCACCGACAGCGCCTTGGCCTTGTCGCCTTTGCGGGCGAGGAAAGAGGCGTAGGCCTGCGCGTTGCGCATCCATGTTTCGGGGGCCGCACCGCCAGCGGCCGTGTCTTGCAGGGTGGCGGTGTAGAGCGCATCCGCCCTGTCGGGCAGGCCCGAGGCGTCGGCAATCAAGGCACGGTGGAACGACTTGAACGGGCTGAACCAGTCGGGGCCCTGCAGCTTGTCGATGGAAGCCATGGCCTCGCCGGCGTCGCCCTCACCTTGCTTGGCCCAGCCGGTCATGACGCCGGAGATCAGCCGGTCGAGATCGGATTCGAGCGACAGCTTGAGCCAGTATTCGGCCTTGGAGAAATCCTTCTTGTGGAAGGAATCGATCGCCAGCGCCAGGCGCGAGAAGCGCTCGACGTCGGGAACCGCCTTGAGCTTGTCGGCATAGACCAGGGACTCGTCGAAGCGACCCTGCGCGATCAGCGACAGCATCAGGCTTTGCTGCAGTCCTGTATCGTTCGGATCGAACGCAAGCGCCTGCTTGTAATAGGAAATGGCGCTGTCGAGGTCGTTGTCGCCTTCGGCAATCCGCGCGGCGAGATACGCTCCCGAGAAGGATGTGATCCTGACCGGCTCGGCGGTCTGTCTGGCATGCGCCGGCAAACCCGAGATCGCCATGCCCGTCGCGATTGCCAGCCCCGTCAGCCAGCGCGCATATCCTTGCCGCATCATATCCCTTTCAGCCAAACGCCATCTCCGCGTCAGCGGGATCGCCGTAGACTCGATCTTTACAGGTAAAGCATGGCCTTTTTGGGGTCACGCTTCAACCCGGCCCGAATTCACAATCGGGTCAAGCAATTAATAAACCATGCCGAGAGAGGGTCGCACGACCGCATTGCGACAATCCGGTAATGGGAAACCGGCGTCACGGCCCGGAACTCAGGACGTTTGCGAAAGGCTTGCGTCGAGCGCCTGCATGGCGACGGTGACAAGATCGTGCAGCCGCTTTTTCGGCACGCCGTCGCGTGCCTGCACCGAAAGGCCGTGCATCAGCGTGGCGTAATAATCACCCAACATCTCGGCGTCGGTACCCGGCTTCAATTCGCCATCGCGCACCGCTTGCTTCAACCGCTCGACGATCGATGCGGTACGCGCCAGCCGGTGCTCCGCCAGCCATTGCTGCACGGCGTCGTTTTCGACGGCGCAATTGGTGGCGGCCGTCACCACCATGCAGCCCTGCGGCTGCCCCGGCCGCGTATAGATTTCGACGGCGTCGCGAAGCATGCGCTCGATGACGCGCCGGACGTTTGGTTCTTCCTGCAGCGCGCGTGTGGCAAAGCCGCCCTCATTGGCCTCGTAAAGTCCCACCGCTTCGCGAAACAGATCCTCCTTCGAGCCGAAGGCGGCATAGATGCGCGCCGATGCGAGGCCAAGCGCCGAAACGAGATCGGCCATCGAGGTGCCCTCGTAGCCACGTCTCCAGAAAGCGTCCCGGGCTTTCTCCAGCGCCTGGTCGCGGTCGAACTCCCTTGGCCTTCCCGCCATTGCGACCTCTAATTTTTGTCGATCAACAAATAATCCGCTTGACTTCGGATTGCAAATCTCAATTCTTTGTCGATCATTAAATAATTGTCGATAAGGAGACCGACATGAGTTCACTGGATCAAGGCGCGCCGCTCGGGGCAATCGCAACGCAAGGGACAACCGGTGTGAAGCGCGGCGCAACGCTGGCGCTGCTCGCCTTCGCGCAGCTCATCCTCTCGCTCGATCTCAACATCGTCTTCGTGGCGCTGCCGGAGATCGGCGCCGGCCTCGGATTTTCCGGGCAGACCCTGCAATGGGTGGTGAGCGCCTACACGGTCTTTACCGGCGGGTTCCTGCTGTTCGGCGGCCGGGCCGCCGACCTGATCGGCCAACGCCGCGTCTTCATCTTCGCACTCTGGCTCTACGCGCTTTCTTCGCTTGTCGGCGGCCTGGCATGGTCACCGGAAATCATCATTGCGGCACGTGCGGTCCAAGGCATCGGCGCCGCATTCCTGTTTCCGGCGACGCTGTCGCTGATCAACCGTCTGTTCGCCGAAGGACCGGAACGCAACCGGGCGCTCGCCGTCTGGGGCGGCGCAGGCGCCAGCGGCCTGACGCTCGGTTCGCTTGCCGGCGGGTTTCTGACCAGCGCCTTCGGCTGGCCGTCGGTCTTCTACGTCAACGTGCTGCTGGCCGGGATCGCCATCATCGCGGCTTTCGCCATCATACCGCGCGATCGCAAGCGGCACGAGCACCGCAGCTTCGATCTGCCGGGCGCATTGACCGTCACCGCCGGGGCGACGCTGCTTGTCTTCACCCTGGTTCAGGGGCCTGAATATGGCTGGGGATCGACCGCAATCATCGTCGGCGCAGCACTGGCGGCATTCTTCCTGATCGCCTTCACGATGATCGAGGCGAAGAGCGCCGATCCGCTGATGCCGCTGCGCCTGTTTTACAACCGCAGCCTCGTCGCCGGCATGACGACAACCTTCCTCTACATGGCGACTTTTGGAGCGCTGCCCTACTTCCTCACCGTGCTGTTGCAGAACGTGCACGGTTTCACTGCCTTGCAGACGGGCCTTGCCTTTCTCGTGCCGTCGGTCGCCATCGCCACCGGCACGCAAGCCGGCGAGCGTCTGGCGACGCGCTTTTCGACGCGCAGCACGCTGGTCGGCGGCATGATCGTCGGCGCGGTCGGCACTGCATTGATGGTATCAGGCGCAACCGCGGAGAGCAGCTATCTGTCCCTTGTACCCGGCCTGATCGTCTCCGGCGTCGGACAAGGCATCGTCTGGACCGCAATGTGGATTGCCGCCGCTTCCGGCGTTGCCCACGATCAGCAAGGCGTCGCCTCGGGGATGGCTTCGACGACGCTCAATGTCGGCAACGCCATCGGCATGGCCGTGCTGATTGCGATTGCGAACAGCCAAATCGGCGAATTGTCCGGCGATGCGTTGAAAATTGCCGTCGCCGACGGCATCCAGGTTGCCTTCCGGCTCGCGGCGGCGGGCATCGTCGTCAGTTTGCTGGCAGCAATAGTGCTTCCGGCAAAGGCTCGATGAGAATAGGCGGCGTCCCGGCCTCGCGCCGCGACGCCTGTCAATTCACCCGGCTGATGCAGAAATCGATGACGTCGATCAGTGCAGACTTCTGCGGCGTCGCCTCGAGCGGCGCCAGCGCGTCGCGGGCTATCTCGCCGAAATGGCGGGCGCGCCCTATGGTGTCGGCAATCGCCCCGTGGCGGAGCATCAGGCCGATGGCCTTTTCCAGCCCGGCATCGTCGGCGGCATTGTCCTCGATGGCGCGTTTCCAGAAGCTGCGCTCGGCCTTGGTGCCGCGCCGATAGGCGAGGATCACCGGCAGCGTCACCTTGCCCTCGCGGAAATCGTCGCCGACATTCTTGCCGAGATCCTTGCTGGTGCCGCCGTAATCCAGCGCGTCATCGATCAGCTGGAAGGCAAGGCCGAGATTCATGCCGTAGGAGCGAAGTGCTGCGCGATCATTGCGCGTCGCCTGGGCGATGACGGGGCCGACCTCGGCGGCAGCGGAGAACAGCGCCGCGGTCTTGGCCTTGATCACCGCGAAATGCTCGTCCTCGGTGGTCTCGAGGTTTTTTGCGGCAGCGAGCTGCATCACCTCGCCTTCGGCGATGACCGAAGCGGCGCTGGATAGGATATCGAGCGCTTCGAGCGAGCCGACGTCGACCATCATGCGAAAGGCTTGGCCGAGCAGGAAATCACCGACCAGAACACTGGCCTGGTTGCCCCAGATCATACGCGCCGTCTTCTTGCCGCGCCGCATGCCGCTTTCGTCGACGACGTCGTCGTGGAGAAGTGTCGCGGTATGCATGAATTCGACCGATGTGGCGAGCTTGACATGGCCGTCGCCGGAATAGCCGAACATCTGGGCCGCGGCGAGCGTCAGCATCGGCCGCAGCCGTTTGCCGCCCGACGAGATCAGATGGTTGGCTATCTCCGGAATCATCTCGACATCGGAGCCGGCCTTCGACAGGATCAATTTGTTGACGCGCCCCATGTCGGCCACGGTCAGGTCGATGAGGTCCTTTATCGAGGCGGCTTCGCGCTTCCCGTTTTCAATGTTGAGAACGACACCCACGGCAAAACTCCCAACCTCGATATGCACGACGGCAACATGGTCCCTGGACAGACTCTAGGGTGTCACCCACCGGCGCGGCAAGAGGCGAATTGGCGCGCCGGCTCTGGTACATGATCACGCCTACGTTTACATCAATGCCGCAAACTGCGAGTTTCACCCGATGATAGAGCTCATCCGCACCAACGACGCCGTCATCATTTCGTTTGTCGAATCGCTGATGCGCGATGCCGGCATCGGCTGTTTCGTCGCCGACCAGAATATGAGCGTCCTCGACGGCTCGATCGGCATCCTGCCCCGCCGTGTCATGGTGGACGCCGACAAGGCCGATGCGGCGCGGCGCATCCTGACGGATGCCGGCATCGCCAACGAGATCCGCCAAAAATAATGTCCGCGTCGCCCGCTGCCCTTGTCCCGGACATGCCGGCTCATACGGTCGATGCCTTTCATCGCGGTCGCTTCTGGCTGGTGCAGCCGAGAAAGGCAGGCCACCGCGCCGGCATGGATGCGATGATGCTGGCGGCTGCCGTGCCGTCCTCGTTCGCCGGGCGGCTTGCCGACTTTGGCGCGGGTGCCGGTGCCGCCGGCCTGGCGGTCCTGTCGCGCTGCCCCGGTGCCGCGGCCGTGCTTGTCGAGCGTTCCCCGGAAATGGCGGCCTTCGCCACCACCACGCTTGCCCATCCCGGCAATGCGCATCTCAGCAACCGCGCTTCGGTGCTCGTCGCCGATGTCGCGCTGTCGGGCCGGGCGCGAACGGCCGCCGGCCTCGAGGACAACAGCTTCGATTTCGTCATCATGAACCCGCCGTTCAATGCCGCCGAGGATCGCGCGACGCCCGATCCGCTGAGAAAGGCCGCGCATGTCTCGGAGGATGGGCTGTTCGACAGCTGGATCCGCAGCGCGGCCGCGGTGGTCAGACCGGGCGGCGGGCTGGCCGTCATCGCCCGGCCGGAACAGCTCGGCGCCATCCTCGATGCCATCGCCGGCCGCTTCGGCGATGCCGAGATGCTGGCCGTCCACCCTCGCCCCGAAGCGGCGGCGATCCGCATCGTTGTCCGGGCAGCACTCGGCGCACGCGGCAAACTGTCGATCCAGCCACCGCTGATGCTGCATGCCTATTCAGGCAATGGCCCTTCGGAGCGGGCGGAGCTGATCAATAACGGGCTGGCGTCGCTGTTCGGAGACTGATCCATTCTGATTGCCGGGGTGACGGCATTGCCGTTGGCCGGCGAATTCTTACATGCCTCAAGCAAATCGACCGGAGACCGCCCCCTCGTGAAACGCCTTTTCAACCGCCTGCTGCCGAAATCCTGGCGCTCCACCGTCGTCACCATTCCGGTCATCCGGCTGCACGGCACGATCATGCCCGGCGGCGGCCAGTTCCGGCCGAGCCTGTCGCTCGCTTCCACCGCCGGCCTTCTCGAAAAGCTGTTTTCCTTCGACGCGCCGGCGGTCGCCATCTCGATCAATTCGCCAGGTGGCTCGCCGGTGCAGTCGCGGCTGATTTTCAGGCGCATCCGCGACCTGGCGAGCGAGAAGAACAAGAAAGTCCTGGTTTTCGTCGAGGACGTGGCGGCATCGGGCGGCTACATGATCGCGGTCGCCGGCGACGAGATCTTTGCCGACCCGTCCTCCATCGTCGGCTCGATCGGCGTGGTGTCGGCCTCGTTCGGCTTTCCGGAGCTGTTGAAGAAGATCGGCGTCGAGCGCCGCGTCCACACCGCCGGCCAGAACAAGGCGGTGCTCGACCCGTTCAAGCCGGAAAAGAAGGAGGACGTCGAGCGCCTGAAGGCGCTGCAGCTCGAGGTCCACGAGACCTTCATCGATCTCGTCAAGGACAGGCGCGGCAGCAAGCTCAAGGACGATCCCGACCTGTTCACCGGACTTTTCTGGACGGCCAAAAAGGGGCTGGAGCTCGGGCTGGTCGATGCGCTCGGCGACATGCGCAGCGTGCTGAAGAGCCGTTTCGGGCCGAAGACCCAGCTCAAGCTGATCACCGCGCCGCGCGGCCTGTTCGGCCGCTTCGGCCTGTTCGGCTCGAGCTTTTCGGCGCCCGATATCGCCGCCGCCGCGGCAAGCGGCGTCATCGATGCGGCGGAAGAGCGCGCGCTGTGGGCGCGCTTCGGGCTTTGAAAAGCTGGTGAAAGCGTCTAGCATAAATCATCAACCGACCCGACCGGCCGCCTTGCCGGCCTTGCGAGGGAGGAGTTTGACATGCCGCAGATCATTTTCTTCGCCGTCGTCGGCATTGCCGCCTATTTCGGCTACCGCTCCTTCGTCAGGGAAGCCGAGCGTGTGACCGCCAAGGTGCGGCGTACCGAAAAGCAGGCCGCCAACGGTACGATGGGAACGCTGGTCAAGGATCCCAAGACCGGCGAATACCGTCTGGCCAAGGATTGACCGTCGTCCCCCTCGCGGCCGAGCCAGTGAACGCCGAGGCCAGCATCCGGGCATCGCATGCGCACGCCAAGATAAATCTCGCGCTGCACGTCACCGGCCAGCGCGCCGACGGTTATCACACGATCGAAAGCCTGGCTGTGTTCACGCGCTTCGGCGACCGCATCGAGACGGAACTTGCCGACAGCGATGGGTTTTCCGTGTCTGGCAAATACGCCTCCGCGGTGCCGGTCGACGACAATAATCTGGTGGTGAGAGCGCGCGATGCACTGCGGCGCGAGGCCGGTCTCCAGCACGCACCGGCTGTCGCGATCAGGCTCGAAAAGAACCTGCCGGTCGCGTCCGGTGTCGGCGGCGGGTCGAGCGATGCGGCGGCTGTGCTGCGCGCCCTGGTCCAGACCTGGGGACTTGATGTCGGCGATGCCGAACTGGCGCGGATCGGCCTGTCACTCGGCGCCGACGTGCCGATGTGCCTCGCTGCCAGACCGCTGATAGCCCGCGGCATCGGCGACGAGCTGACGCTCGTGCCGGGTTTCCCGGCGCTGGGTCTGGTGCTCGTCAATCCCGGCACTGCCGTCTCGACGGCCGACGTGTTCGAGGCGCTTGGCCGCCGCGACAATGCGGGGCTGCCGCCGCTGCCGCGCAGCCTCGACTTCCACAGCATCCGCAACTGGCTGGAGATCACCCGCAACGATCTCGAGCCTGCGGCGCGCGCAATCCAGCCCGCCATCGGCAAGGCGCTTTCCGTGCTCAACAAGGCCGGAGCCGGTTTTGCCAGGATGTCCGGTTCCGGCGCCACCTGCTTCGGGCTGTTCGAGACCGGCAATGTGGCCAAGCGCGCGGCCGTCGATATCCGCGGCCGCCATCCCGACTGGTTTGTCGCCGCGACGCGAAGCGTGACATCGGAGGTTGATGCCCATGGCCAGGATTGACGAGAGCCGCCCCTTCGTTCCCGTGCGCATCGCGGTACTGACCGTTTCCGATACGCGCAGCCTCGCCGACGACAAATCCGGGCAGACGCTGGCCGACCGCATTGCCGAGGCCGGCCATGTCCTGGCCGCCCGCGACATCGTCACCGACGACCGCGATAAGATTCGCGACAAGGTCCTGGGCTGGTCGAAGGACGAAGCGATTGATGTCGTCATCACCACCGGCGGCACCGGCTTCACCGGCCGCGATGTGACGCCGGAAGCGCTGGAGCCGATCTTCGAAAAGCGCATGGACGGCTTTTCCGAAGTATTCCACCGCATCTCCTACGACAAGATCGGCACTTCGACGATCCAGAGCCGGGCAACCGGCGGCGTCGTCAATGCCACCTTCGTTTTCGTGCTGCCGGGCTCGCCGGGCGCCTGCAAGGACGCCTGGGACGGCATCTTGAAGCCGCAGCTCGACTATCGGCACATGCCCTGCAACTTCGTCGAGATCATGCCGCGGCTGGACGAGCATTTGCGGCGCGGCTGAGGCGAGCCAAGATGTCAGCCAAGCGACCTCGGTTTAGCGAATGACCGGCTCGCCGTGAAAACGCCGGCGCGAGGGCGGCGACACGCCGAAGCCGACTTCCATCATCAGCCTCGGCGTGCGCGTCGGCACGGTGCCCATATGGAAGCCGAACGGGTCCTCGACAAAGCCGAGGCCGGCCGGCCCGGTCAGCGTGACCGGGCTCTGCTCGCCATAGACGCCCAGCACCTCTTCCGCCGAATGGCCGACCAGCAGCGTCAGCTGGTGCTTCAGGATGCGCCGGTTGTGGGAGCCGCGGACATAGACATGCGGCCCGGTGTCGTTGTCGACCGGCACCAGGTAGAAGAAAAACTTCAGCATGCGCCAGTCGTCGAGGTCGAAATGGTATTTGCCGAGCGAGGCCATGTTCTTGTCGGCGTCCGAGACGCCACCGGTCGGAAAGCTCCACCAGACGCGGGTGGTGATCAGCTTGGCCTGACTGCCGAGATAGTGCGCTGCGATATCGAGAAGCAGCGGATCGCGCTGCACGGCGACCGCAGCGCTGCAGTCGAGGACCCGCTCGAAATAATGGCCGCTGAGCAGCGGACGGCCGAAATGCTTTTCGGCATCGGCGTGTTTTTCGGGCAGGAATTCCAGCCGGCGGTCGAAATTGCCGAAGCATGGCGTGCGCTCGGCGAAGCGGGCGATCTCCTCATGGATGGCGGCCGGCAGCATCAGGCCCGAATAGAGCCCCTCGGTGCGCAGCGCGCCGACGACGGCATCGCGGTCAACGCCGGCGAACATCGTTTCACCGACATTGCGCGCCGGCGGAACGGGCTTTGCACCGCGCCAGTGCAGCCGCCGCGCCGGCATGGTGCGCGCCAGCATGAACATCGGCAGCCATGCCGGATTCTCGCGAAGGTCGGAAAGATAGGTCGGGATGCGGGCGGCGATGCGGCGCAGCGTACCGCCATTGCGTGCGATCGCCTCGAGGCTTGCAGCGCCGGACTTGTCGGGGCTTGAAAGGGTCATCGGGGTCCTCAAATGTCGGGGGAACAGCATCGACATAATCGTCGCCGCCGCTCCGGCACACCCCAAACCCATTCGCCCGTTTCGCAGGGAATGGTAACCCCCGGCCAGATTTTGTGCAATGCACAATAAGCGACGACGCGCCAGAAAATTTGCTTGGGCGGCATTCCCTAGGCCCGGGATGGTAAGCCGTCACTTCCGCGGCGCCACCCAGATCTCGGCGTGGAGCCTTCTTGTCGCCAGGCCGCGGGCGATCGCTTCGGCGCTGCGGGCGCTCTTAGACAGCGCGGCGGCCTGACGCTTGCTGATCACCAAGCCTTCGGCGAGAGCGCGATTTCCGGCAAATACGCGTGACAGGAAGGGCGCGCGGCTGCCGCGGGCCCGCGAAAATCGCGCCGCCATGGTTTGCCTGGCGGTGTGGGCGACGACCTCGTCGATCCAGCCCTCCCCCAGCCGCGCGCCCGGTTCCAGCAAGAGCAGCCAGTCGCCCTTGGCCTGCCTGATGCCCGCAGCGATGCCGCCACTGACATAGTGGCAGCCGGCATGTTCGGCGACGCGGTGCGTCTGATCGGTCGAGCCGGTATCGCAGACGAGAACGTCGCGCACTACGCCCTCGACCGCGCCGCCGATCAGCGAGGCGAGCGTGCGGGCAAGGCCCTCCTCGTCATTCAGGGTTTCGATCAGGACGCTGAGCATGTTTAGCCGAATAGCGGAAAGCGGTGGGCAGCGCCAGTTTTTGCGGCGCGCCGCGAGAAAGTTCTTGCTTTGTTCTCGTCAATGCGATAGGAATACATTCATGAGCAGAGCGATTCGACAGCGGGCGGACAGTCCCTGGGAAAGGGCCAAAATGGAACAGATCGTGCGTGCCGACATTGCCGCCTTCGGCGCTGGCAGGGCCGAGATGGCGAATGCGATGATCGAGCAGAGCGGCATGCGCGTTCGTCCGGACCGCAATCGCGGCCGGTCGGCGGGCATCAATCCGTCCGGCCGTTTCGAGCCGGTCAGCCGGCATGTGTTCGATGACGGCTGGAATTCGCTGGAGGAGCTGCCGCCCTTCAAGACCGAGGTACAGGTCGAGAAGCCGCGCACCATCATCACCCGCAACGAATCGCCCGATATCTCCTTCGACCGCTCGATCAATCCCTATCGCGGCTGCGAACATGGCTGCGTCTATTGTTTCGCGCGGCCGACGCACAGCTTCATGGGCCTGTCGCCGGGGCTGGATTTCGAATCGAAGCTGTTTGCCAAGCCGGATGCGGCGCGGTTGCTCGACAAGGAATTGTCCAGGGATAATTACCAGCCGCGCACCATCGCCATAGGCACCAACACCGATCCCTATCAGCCGATAGAGAAGCAATACCGGATCATGCGTGAGATCCTCGAAGTGCTGGAGGCGCGCGGCCATCCGGTCGGCATCGTCACCAAATCGGCACTGGTGACCCGCGATATCGACATTCTGTCGCGCATGGCCGAGCGCGGGTTGGCCAAGGTGGCGCTGTCGGTGACGACATTGGACAGGATGCTGGCCAGAACGATGGAGCCGCGCGCGTCGACGCCGACCAAGCGGCTGGAGGCGATCAGACAGCTTTCGGACGCCGGCATTCCGGCCTCGGTGATGGTCGCGCCGATCATCCCCGGACTGACCGACCCGGAAATGGAGCGCATCCTCGATTCGGCGCAGGCAGCGGGCGCGCGTGAAGCAGGCTATGTGCTGCTGCGCCTGCCGCTGGAGGTCGCGCCGATCTTCAAGGACTGGCTGCTGCGCCACTATCCCGACCGCTATCGCCACGTCATGTCGCTGATCCGTTCGATGCGCGACGGCAAGGACTACGATTCGGAATGGGGCAAGCGCATGAAAGGCTCCGGCCCCTATGCCTGGCAGATTGGCCGGCGTTTCGAGATCGCCGCCAAACGGCTCGGCCTCAATGCCGAACGGCGCTCGCTCAGGACCGACCAGTTCGTCCCCGCTGCCAAGGCAACCGAGCAGCTGATGCTGCTGTGACAAAGCGTCTCGCGCCAGCCGCTTTGAAGCGGCCGCAGCAGGCGAAAAATCCCGTCCGGCCTGTCCTGTCCCCGGGCTTGCAGACGGTAGCCCCCTCCTGGTCCGGTGCCCCGCCCGACCCGGAGGGGACTTGCGGAGAATCGGAGCCGATGCGAACCTCGCCGCACCATGGCTCGCCCGCGTTCCGATTCTCCGCTTCTCTTCGAAATCGTCGAGAAACCCGACTTCTCGTTCGAGACGAGAGCGATGGCCGAAGGCCTTTGGCCGGTGGCGGGGATGGACGAGGCCGGCCGCGGCCCACTCGCCGGGCCGGTGGTGGCGGCAGCGGTGGTGCTCGATCCCGCCAACATCCCCGACGGCCTCGATGATTCCAAGCGGCTGACGCATTTGCAGCGTGAGGCGCTGTTCATGAAAATCCTCGGCTCCGCACTCGCCGTGTCGATGGCCTCGGTCAGCGCCGAAGGCATCGATGCCTCCAACATTCTCAGGGCCAGCCTGGAGGCGATGCGCCGTGCAGTGGCCGGCCTGTCAATCCGGCCGAAGCTGGCACTGGCCGACGGCCGCGACGTGCCGCCCGGCCTGCCCTGCGAGGGCAAAGCGCTGATCAAGGGCGACCAGCGCTCGCAGTCGATCGCCGCAGCCTCGATCGTCGCCAAGGTGTTGCGCGACCGCATGATGTGCGGCTGCGGCAGCCATCATGCGCGTTACGGCTTCGAACTGCATATGGGCTACGCCACTGTGCGCCATCGCACGGCGATCGATCTGCACGGGCCGGTGGCGCGGCTGCACCGCGCCTCCTTCGCGCCGTTCCGGTTCGGCGGCACCGAGGTGCTGGAGGAAGAGGTTTTTTCGGGTTTGGATTGAGATTGGCGAAAGCGGCTGAGCGCGGATCTCCCCCCTCGAGGGGGAGATGGCCGGCAGGCCAGAGGGGGTCGCCTCGCGTGAAGCGCCAACGTTCTCTTTCGTCCCACGTGGCGTCGCGCCAGGCCGACCCCCTCTGTCGCCTTTGGCGACATCTCCCCCTCGAGGGGGGAGATTATGCGCTCTGCCGCTTTCGCCAACAAAAAAGCCGCCGGGTTTCCCAGGCGGCTTTCGATGAATTTCTCGACGAAGTCGCTTAATTCAGTTTCGACTTCAAATCCTGCAGGGAGGCGTTGAACAGGTCGGCGCCGGCCTTGGCGTCGATCTTGCCGGCCAGCAGCGCGCGCGCGGCTTCGACCGCGATGTCGACAGCGCTGGCGCGCACTTCGCCGATCGCTTCGCGCTCGGCCTGGCCGATCTTCTGCTCGGCCAAGGCGGTGCGCCGGGCGACATAGTCCTCGGTCTTCTTGTGCGCCTCGGCGGCAAGCATGTCGGCTTCGCGCTTGGCGGCGGCAACGATGGCCGCCGCCTCCTGCTCGGCTTCCTTGCGCTTGCGCTGGTATTGGCCAAGCAGCTGCTGTGCCTCTTCGCGCAACCGGCGCGCCTCCTCGAGCTCGGAGCTGATCTTGTCGGCCCGCGCATCGAGCGCCTTGGCGATCATGCCCGGCACCTTGATGTAGATGGCGATGCCGAGGAAGATTACGAGGGCAACCGTTGCCCAAAGCGTCGCGAGAGATGTGGCGTCCATGATGCGCTCCTCACCCGGCCACGGATTTGACCGCGGCCGCGATTTCGGCCTTGCTGGCCTTGCCGCCGACAAGCGCCTCGACGATGGCCGAAGCGGTGTCCTCGGCGATCGTGCCGACTTCTTTCATGGCATTGGCCTTGATGGAAGAAATACGCGCCTCGGCCTCGCCAAGCTTCTGGTCAAGCGCTGCCTCGATCGTCTTGCGGGCAGCTTCGGCTTCCGCCTTGGCCGCATCGTTGGCCTGCTGGCCGATCGCATTGGCCTTGCCCTTGGCTTCCGCCAATTCCTGCTCATAGGCGGCAACGGCGGCATCGGCCTCGCTCTTCAGCCGGGCAGCATGATCGAGATCCTGCGTGATGCGGTCGTTGCGAACGTCGATGATGCCGCCGACGCGCGGCATCACTACCCGTTTCAAGAAGAGGTAGAACAGCCCGAAAGTGATTGCCAGCCACAGCAGCTGTGACGGGTACGTTGCCGGATTGAATGGCGGGAACGTGCCGTGCGCCTCGGCAGGCACGCCGGTGGCGGCGTGCGCGTCGGCTTCCGTTGCGGCGGGCGCGGACTCTTGCGCAAAGGCAGATGTCACGAACATGGACTATCCCCGAAATTCAGTCCCGCCGCAGGATCGCGGCCGGCCTGTTCAATTCTTCCCAATGTTCAGCCGAACAAATATTCAGCCGAACAGGGCGAGAAGCGCGATGAGAAGCGAGAAAATACCCAGCGCTTCGGTCACGGCGAAGCCGAAAATCAGACGGCCGAACTGGCCGTCGGCGGCCGACGGGTTGCGCAGCGCGCCCGCCAGATAGCTGCCGAAGATGTTGCCGAGGCCAACGCCCGCGCCGCCCATGCCGAGGCATGCGATGCCGGCGCCGATGTACTTTGCTGCTTCTGCGTCCATTTGTTCAACTCCTTTGGATCTAAAATTCCGTTGCAAATTCGATCCGGCGGCAATGCCGGAACCTAGTTAGTGCCCGGGATGCAGGGCGTCGTTGAGATACATGCAGGTCAGCACGGCAAAGACGTAGGCCTGCAGGAACGCGACCAGCAACTCAAGCGCCGTCAGCGCCACGGCCATCGCCAGCGGCAGAACCGAACCCGCCACGCCGACCGCGCCGAGCGCGCTCAGGCTGACGACAAAGCCCGAGAACACTTTCAGCGTAATGTGACCGGCGAGCATGTTGGCGAACAGACGAACCGACAGGCTGACCGGACGTGAGACGAAGGAAATCACCTCGATAAGCACCACCAGCGGCAGCAGGTAGACCGGCACGCCATGCGGGACGAACAGCTTCAGGAAGCCAACGCCGTGCTTGGTGAAGCCGTAGACGACAACCGTTCCGATCACCAGCGCGGCGAGGCCGAAAGTGACGATGATGTGGCTGGTGACGGTGAAGAAATACGGGAACAGGCCAAGCAGGTTGGCGACAAGCACGAACATGAACAGCGAGAACACGAAGGGGAAGAACTTCATGCCCTGCGTGCCCGCGGCGTCCCTCAGCATATTGCCGACAAATTCATAGGCCATTTCCGAGACCGACTGAAGGCGGCCCGGAACCAGGCTGCGGCTCGATGTGCTGAGATAGAGAAACGCCGCCGCGACGGCAACCGTCGCAAGCATGAACAGAGCCGAATTGGTGAAAGACAGGTCATAGCCGCCGATGTGAATCGGAATGATCGGATGGATCTGGAACTGGTGGATCGGATCGACCTTGTCAGCAGCCACTTTAAATCCCCATCAAAGCCGCAGACGGCTTCAGCATTCTGTTCAATGCGCCGGCATGCGGCGCCTCAATTCATTCTTTCGGATCGCGCGGTTTGTCGCCCGTTCCGAATTCCGACACAAGCCCGGCTGAACGCAGGACATTGAGCACGCCGGCGCCAAAACCCAGCAGCAGCCCGACTATCAGACCCCATGGCGATATCCCCGCCACGCGATCGATAAACCAGCCGAGAGCCGCACCGACCACTATCCCGGCGATGAACTCGCTGGACAGCTTGAGCGCCTGGCCGTACCCGGCCACACTGCCCGTTTTCGCGTCGTCTTTCCCCTCGAGCCGATCCGGCCGCCTTGTCGCAAGCGATGCTTCAAGGTCGCGCCGGCGGCGCTCAAGATCGTCGTCGCGGATGTCGGCTTCATGCTGCTTGCCGCGGCCGGTTTTGCCGGTTCCGTCTGGCCCATTCTTGTCGGCCACGCAACCCCCCCTGCCCGGTCAGACCGTTACCGTCCGTCCGCTTCTTAAAGTCGCCGGCAACATAGTTAGAGGGTCCGCGCCCGTCAAGCCACGGGCGGACCTTCGAGCTCAAGTATTTTTTCGTTATGAATCAGCTACTTGCCTGGGTGCGACATCGTGCCCGACGCGGTCTCCGGCGGGCTGCGGCCGAATCCCCACGGCGATGCGTCTTCCATCGGCCGCTCTCGCGGGAAAGATGCAAGGGCCGCCAGAGCGCTTAGCTCCAGCCGCCGCCATAGGTGCGGTAGAAGATGTGCAGGCCGATCCTGGTCATTTTCTGCATCGTCCGCGCCCAGCCCGGATGGACGTAGTTGGCGTAATAATGGGTCGACGAGCCGACTTCCGGAATGAAGATCTTGCCGGCTGTGACGGCCATGGCGACATCCTGAGCGGTCTTGTAGGCAGCGGGGTTGTCGATCCGCTTCTTCCTGCCGTCGCAGGCGAAGGAAAACTGACAGCGGTTGAACCAGTTGTCGTTCTGGTAGACAACGCCGCAGATCGAGTTCGGATAGGCCGGGTTTCGGACACGGTTGAGGATGACCTGGGCGACGGCGGCCTGGCCGCGCACGGACTCGCCGCGCGCCTCGAAATAGATGCCGTTGGCGAGACAGGCCTGCTCCGGTTTGGAAAAGACGCTCGCCGGCAGCGGCGTCTGCATCCAAGAATGATCGCCCTTGCTCAGGGGCGGAATGAAGCGGCCATCGTTCGGGTCCTCGTCCTGCAGCAAGGCCTCGAAAGGCGACGCCTTGGCGTAATCGGGGGCAGACGAGGCATAGGCGGTCGCCAGCACGTCGGGATGATCGTTGTTGACCAGCGCGGCAAGCATCGCCGGCACGCCGGAATCCGGCTTCTTGTCGACGCGCGTGTGGAAGGAGGCCGCGATCTGAATTTCCTTGCCTTTGATCTCGGGCTTGGCGAAGGCCATCCTCAGGCCGCTGTCCATGCTTGGGCGCAGCAGCGAGGAGGTTCGCTCGAAGATCGAGCCGGCGTTGAAGTTCTTCGGCGGCGAGACGGGCGAGACCTCGATGATGCGGCCCTTCTTGTCGGCACGCGTGATACGGTTCTCGTCCGGCGTCGTGCCGGCGATGCCGCCCTTGCCGCGAAACGAGACGGCGCCGATGCCGGGCAGTTGGACGCCGGAGCCGGAGAGCGAGCCGGTGCTGCTGGAATCGAGGAAGGGCATTTCGGCGGCGTGAACGGAGCCGGCGACGGATTTCTCGACATAGGCGTTCCAGCGGACGCTCGGCGCCTCAAGACTGGAGACCAGGCTTGTCATGTCCTGATAGGCAACGACACTCGGAAAGCCGATCCAGATGCCAAGGCCAATAATAAACGGAGACAGGAAGGAACGCTTTTTCTCACCGGCGGCGGCGACAAGCCGCGTCAAAACACGTCGATGCACGGAACTCTCCAGAAACGCAACGGACCCCACTGGAGAGCTACAATGATGCATTAACCTTGATGGGGCGTTAACAGCTTAGAACCTTGTTTTCCCATCTCGTGTCGAAGTCAGGCGCTTTTGCGGCTGTCCGTTGGCGGAAGAAAGATCGGCCAGGCGATCAGCGCGCAAATAGCCGCACCCAGCCAGACGCCTGGCCACGAGCAGAGCACGAGAAGCCCCGGAATGGCGATCGGCACCAGGAAAAAGGCAATGAAGACCAGACTGTTGGCAAGGCCGAGCGCCGTTCCGGCCTGGCTGGCGCCGGCCAGCGTCGCAAGCTCGGTGTAGGCGACGCCGTGCCAGGAGGAGACGCAGATGCCGGCCACGACGAGCATCGCAACGATCGCCGGCGACAGCATCGGCGCTTGGCCTGACAAGAATTGGGCCGAAAACAAGACGAGCGCCGCAAGCACGGCGAAGGCGGCCACGCTCAGCATGCTGCACAGACGCAGGAACGACCGGCGGTTGCCGTGACGGTCGGTATAGCGGCCGCTCCAGACGCGCATGACCATGGCGCCGACCTGCACGGCACCCAGGCTGGCGCTGATCACGGCTGTTCCCATGCCGGCAAAATCATGCAGGAAGACGGAAGCAAAGGTGAGCACGGCCACCTGTGGGAAGCACAGCAGGCCGATGGCTGTCGCGATGCGCCAGACGGCCGGGTTGCGCAGCGGCGCGGGGCCGGCCGGCTTTGCCGCGCTGCTCGAATGGGCATGGTCGTGCGCCGGCGGCTGATGCAGCCAGCGCCAGGCGAGTGAGGTCGAGACGGCGGATGCAGCCGCCAGAAGTCCGAAGACCGCCGTGAAGCCATGGGCCGAAGCGAGCGACGGCAGCACCAGCGCGCCAAGCCCGCCGCCAAGCGGCACCGCCGTCTGCCTGATGCTCATGGCAAAGCCACGCTCGCCTTCGCCGAACCAGGCCATGATGGCGCGGCCGCTGGAGCCGTTGACGCTGCCGCCGAGCAATCCGGTGACCAGCAGGGCAGCGGCGAGAAGCGCGACGCCGGGAATTTGGGCTGGTGACGGCACGACCAGCGCGGCCATGACGAGCAGCCACAACGCGGTTGCGCCGAGCCCGGTCAGCAGCACGCGGCGGTCGCCCCAGCGATCGGTCAGCAGCCCCCACGGCAATTCGCTCAGCGCCACGCCCAAGCCGAGAAGGCCAAGCGCCAGACCGAGCTCGCCATTGGAGAGATGATAGCCCGAGCGTAGGAACACCGCCGTGGCCGGAATGCCGGAGAATGTCGCGGAGAAGCAGGCGTTGGCGGCGACGCCGATACCCAGCACCTTCCAGCGATGATTGGGTCGAAGCACCGCCGCCTCTGACAGGGTGGTAACGGCGGCCGGGCGAAGCGGTTTGCAATCTGCTCGTGTGTCGACAGCGGACATGGTTCAGCTCCTGCATGCGCTGGTTGCGTTCGGGTCTTGACGCGCTCTCTCTACCGCCATAACTTCGTACTGAATATCAGGAAGTTTTTCACATAATGTCCTAAATATCAGGATTATCGCTATGCGACGCGTGACATTCGATCTCGAAGTTCTGCGCAGCTTCATTACCGGCATGGAGCTGGGCAGCTTCGCCAAGGCCGCCGACCGGCTCGGCCGCTCGACGTCGGCAATCAGTGCGCAATTGAAGAAGCTGGAGGAGCAGGCGGCGACGCCGATCTTCCGCAAATCTGGGCGTGGCCTGGCGCTGACGGACGCGGGCGAGACCATGCTCGGCTACGCGCGCCGGCTGATCGAGCTCAATGACGAGGCCGCCTCCGCCATCCACGATGTCGAGCTGGAGGGTTGGGTACGGCTTGGGCTACAGGAGGATTTCGGCGAGGCGGTGCTGCCGGATGTGCTCGGGCGCTTCGCCCGCGCCCATCCCAAGGTCAAGATCGAGGCCAGGATCGCGCGCAGCCATGAGCTTGCCGAAAGGATCATTTCGGGCAGCGTCGATATCGCGCTTGCCTGGCACAATGGCGCGACGCTGCCCTACAGCCGGAATCTCGCCGACGTCCAGATGCGCTGGATCGGCCCGGCAAAACAGATCGAGACCTGCCTGCGCGATGGCGAGCCGTTGCCGCTGGTGGCGCTCGAAGCGCCGTGCCTGCTGCGCAGCGTGGCGACCGAAACGCTGGACCGCGCCGGCCTGGCATGGCGGATGGCCTTCTCCAGCCCCAGCCTTGGCGGCATCTGGGCAGCCGTCGCCGCCGGGCTCGGACTGACGATCCGCACCGATATCGGCCTGCCGGCCAGCGTCAGGGCGATGACGCCGGAGATCGCCGGGCTGCCCGCCTTGCCCAAGATGGCGCTGTTCCTGCACCGCAAGGAGGCCGAGCCCGATCCGATAGCGGCGCGGCTTGGCGACATCCTGCTGCAGGCGGCGCTGGAAGCGTTGCCGGGAAGTGGCGACGCGGATGGTCTGAGGAAAGCGGCTTAGCGCAGACGAGCCGAAAGGGGCGCAGGGCGCTCCATAACTTAGTCGGTCGAAGAAGCAGTAATGCTGGCGATCCCTCGCGCGCCCCTCTGTCCTGCCGGATATCTCCCCCTCGAGGGCCGCTCGAGGGGGAGATTAGCAGCTTCGCCGTCCCACCCGTCTTTCGGCGTCGGAGATTGGCTAAAAGCGGAGGGAACGGCCAATCTCTCCCGGCCGGCGAACAGGTGTCCGAGGTGCGCAAGCGATGCGGATCGGCGCGCCGGGCATATCGAAAGCCTCGCCTCTATGCTACCAACATGCTTACTTTACGCCCGTCATCGGCGAGCGGTCTCTTGTTTCAATGAGGTTTTTCGGTGACGTGCTGGTCCGGTCAGGGGATAATTCCCCGAGGGCCCCGGCGTAGCTGAATCTGGCGGGTACCGCAGCATTTCTTGAACTTCATACCTGAACCGCAAGGACATTGATCATTGCCGCCGCGTTGCAGCCGGCCGACCAGGGGCAGCAGCGCCGCGGAAGGCAGGAGCGCTGCCACAAGGGCAGCCAACTTACCCGAGATTCCCGGTACGACGAGGCGACGACCGGATTTGAACGCTCGCCACGCCTGTTCGGCCACATACTTCGGATCCACCTTGGGCAAGATGTTGAAGAGCACCGTCTGATTGGCGCCTGATCTTGCGAGAAACTCCGTGGACACCGGGCCTGGTGCAACGCATGTGACCGTCACACCGGTTCGGCGCAATTCCTGGTGAAGCGCCTCTGAGAAGAAGCGCACGAAAGCTTTGCTAGCGAAGTACAGAGCCATATAAGGCCCGGGAACGAACCCGGCCACGGAACTGAGATTGAGCACCCCGCCCCGTCGGCGTGCCACCATTCCCGGCAGAAAATGAAGGGTCAGTTCTGTGAGGGAATGTATATTGAGATCGATGATGCCGAGTTGACCATCAATAGGCAGCGCCGTCGTCGCGCCCCGCAGGCCGTACCCGGCGCTGTTGACCAGGACATCACAGACCAGGCCGTGTGCGGACAGAAAGCCCTCCAGGCGCGTTGGCGCATCGCCTGCCACGAGATCCAACTCGAGCGTGAATGCCTCGCCGCCCGCCTCCCTAACCTCAGACGCCGCGGCGGCCAAACCCTCAGGTGAGCGGGCAACCAGCACAACCGCACCGCGCTCCCTTGCAGCGACGCTCGCAATCGCCCGGCCAATTCCACCCGAGCCGCCAATCACGACGATAGCTGGCCGGAATTCACAGTGCGAAATCACTTCGCATTCCTCTGTCTTGCAGGAGCGGAAACACCTTGACCGAGCAGCACCACTTCATTGGCGACAGTGCCGTTCAGAATCTTTTCGAATCTCTCCAGTGCTCGTGCGACGTTCGCTCCATCCATGACCCGGTGATCGTAGTGGATGCGGACATTCACCGATCCGTCTTTGCCGATCGGACCGTAGTTTAGAAGGGTGGTCAGTGGTGTCAGCGGGTTGAGTGATTCCGCACCGAGACCAGAATAGACGGACAGTTGGAAGGTACCGAAGTAATTTGCCCTTTGCCGGGCGATGTTCAACCCTAGCCACATAAGCAGCCACCTGACTGGCGCGGGCGCACCTGCCATCCGCAAGGCACGCCGAAACTCCGGGACCTCCTGGATCGGCCGTGATCGAGCCGCGTGGATGGATCGCTCAAGTTCCGTGATGGAGTAGCGCTCCGGGCATTTGATGCAGCTCAGCAGAACGGCCGGCTCGCCATCATATTCGCGCTCGTGGGCAATCGAGGCTACGCTTGCCGGATACTCGTAAAGCTGCGGCCAGGGCAACTTGACATAGGCGCGCCGCAACTCCGGGGTCTCTAGGGCAAGAAGCGCATACCCTTTCAGGAAGATCGCGGTCCACGAGGGCCTGGTCTGCTGCGCCATTCTAGCCCTTACGAGTGGGCCGAGATTCATCTGACGCTGCACCGCGACCCGTGGCACGCCGATCGAAAACCTCATCAGGTCGCCAACAAGGCGCCGGGGCGCGGAAAGCTTGAGGGCTCGGCCTCGCATAAAACGACCTCTAATAAAGATAAGGGAATATTCGCTTGGTCCTTTCCATATAGACACGGTATTGCGAGCCTAAATTCTCCAGCATCATACGCTCTTCCTTATCCACTCTCAGCAGGAAAAGGACTGCGAAACCAACCAAACCCGATATGCCCGCAACCCAGTTCGGCAGCAGAAAGAGCTGGCCGAGCCCCATAAGCAGGAAAGAGGTGTACATAGGGTGACGGACCAAGGCGTATGGCCCGGCGCTGACCAGTTCATGCCGTTCGCGAATCTCGAGCGTAATCGACCAGTTACGGCCAAGTTCCTTGTGGGATAAGCGAAAAATCCACAGCGCTGAGCAGAAGATGATGGTTCCGAGCGCCACCGACCACACGCTGGCCGGATGATCAGCCGCTGCGGGGATGCCGGTGGCGACATAGAAGCCAGGCAGGATCGCCAGGCCAAGGAGAGCCGATGCAAGCCCGACGGTGTCGGAACTTGAGCGGCCGCCAGCTACTATTCGCACGCGCCTTGCCCGGCGCTCGAAGGGATACCGGATCACGTACCAAGCGACGATGCCGATCACCCATATGATCTCGCCAAGTGAGGCTAAAGCAATGGTCACTTCAGGTCACCAGCGCCCTTTCTGCGATCGCGACTGTAGCAGCTGCCCCTGAGTATGGCCACTTCACCCATCGCCTCGATTTCGTCACCGGCCTACCTTCAGGCGCAGCGATCCTCTCCGAGTTAGTCCGCACACGCGAAAGCCGGAGGGGCAGTACCGATCGCATTCGGTCCCATTCATCCCTCGAATCTTGGTTATGTATTCATCTCCCGAAGCTCGGTTATGAATTGTTGCGGCCGGAGCTGAATGGCGGGAGTCTTATATCCCATGGAATGAGCGATGTCCGCCACGAAGCCGTTGCAGTTCAAGACCGTCGCCTGCCAGACATGCGAGCTCGCCTGCAGCTTGCGGATGTAGGCAACGACTTTGTCGTATTCGGCCCGGGTCAATATGATTCGCCAGCTTGCGGATCTGTATGGTTCTTCCAGATCACCGTCGCTCCACCCGGTTTCGGCTGGCACCGGCACGATATGGCCCAGAACATAGGGAACCGCACTGTTCGAAGCCGGGTGAAGGCCCGCGACTTGGGGATCGATCATTCTCCCGGCCCGGTCCAGGCGCCCAAAAACTGCGTAGGTGTGGCCGTAGCTTAGGGCGTAGCGGGAGCGGAACTCGATGAAGTACCGCTCGTCGTTTTTTTTAGGCGCAGCTCCGCCATCGGCATAAGATACGAAATTCGGCTGGGGCGGCAGGTCTTTCGTCTGACATGCCGCTGCCGGGAGGGCCACCAATGCCACAAGCAAGAGACGGCTACTTACAAGCGTCATCGCCGCGTCCATTCCCGAACTTCACAATGCACAGACCTAATAACGGCCTATGCCCGCCAACCGCGCCGGACGCTATGAAGCCGGCCAAAGCCCCGGCTGCGTATGTATGGGGAAGGGCTTGGCACCCCTTCCCCATACAAGCCGGTCCTTACTTAATCACTGGTTCCTCTACCGGAGCGGGTGCCGGAGCCTTACCCTTTCCTTTGCCGATCCAGTCGTTCGCGCAGCCGCTCAGGCTGGCAACGGCGAGCACAGCAACCATTGCAACCAATATCCTGTTCATCAAGCAATCCTTTCCCCGGGGGCGGAATAGCCTATAGAATCGCCACAACTAAAACGATATGCAGCCCCACCAAGTTAGCTGCGATCTACACCAACGCCTAGTGCAGAAATGACACAGTTGGCATCCAGTTGCCGGCGGCACCTTTGCGGTGACGTGCTGGCAGGGTTCACCATGCAACGGAGATCAGGCCTGCCCACCATCAAACAACCACCACCGTCGTGCCCAAAGGAGTACGGTCGTAGAGGTCAATGACGTCGTCATTTATCATACGGATGCACCCGTTCGATACCGCTGTGCCTATCGTCCATGGCTCGTTTGTACCATGTATCCGGAAGTGGGTGTCGCGCCCGTCTTGATAGAGATAAAGGGCACGCGCACCAAGCGGGTTGTTTGGTCCGCCAGGGACCCCCCCTGCATACTTCACCAGGCGCGGCTTGCGCTGCATCATGCTGGCGGTGGGTGTCCACGACGGCCAGTCCGCCTTGCGGCCGACGGTCGCTGTACCCTTGAACGAAAGTCCCTGCTCGCCGACGCCAACGCCGTAGCGCGTCGCCCACCCGTCCGTCTCGACGGCATAGAGAAAGCGTTGCGAAGTATCGACGACGATCGTTCCGGCCGGCTCGTTTCCGTCGTACCGCACGTGCTGTCGTCGGTAACGAGGATTCAGGCCACGCCTTGGTCCGAACGCGGATGAAATCGACGTACATCCGGAGACCATCAGAGCCAGACTACCCAGCACGAGCCCCCGGCGCGCAATGTGGTGTTCTTCCATTTGTACCTGCTAGGAAACTGGTCATCTACCGCCGCCCTCGTCTCTACCATTCCAAGGCCTGCGCGCCAAGTCTCGCTGTGTGGTGGCAAAATGAATTCACAGGATTGACAAGCGAATTGGAGCGAAACTTCTTGCGATAACCGTCTGCCTCTGTTCGGTTATGTCAAAATTGGCATAGGACAGAGACGATGAAGCCTGACTTCCATGGTAAAGTCGCGATTGTGACCGGCGCAGGCTCCGGAATAGGGGCGGCTGTTTCACGGCAACTCGCGCAAGAAGGAGCCGAGATTGTTGTCGCCGACCTTGATGCCGAGGCCGCGCACTGCAGAGCCGCCGAAATAAGCTCGCAAGGCGGCAGGGCCTACGACTTTGCGGTAGATGTCACGGATGCGGCAGCCGTGGAAAAGCTGATCGAGTTCACTGTCCAGAAATGCGGCGGACTGGATATGGCGGTAAACAATGCAGGTATCGACGGCATTCGAAAAGCCACGGCAGACTATCCGCTCGACAACTGGCACAAGCTGATAAACGTCAATCTAAATGGCGTTTTCTACAGCATGAAGTACGAAATCGCCGCGATGCTGGATCGAGGCGGAGGCGCCATCGTGAACATGTCCTCCGTCCTCGGTTCCGTCGGCTTGCCAACTGCGTCCGCATACACGGCAGCGAAACACGGAGTCGTTGGACTAACCAAAGTTGCGGCGATCGAATATGCCAGGATGGGCATCCGGATCAATGTAGTCGGCCCCGGCTGGATCGAAACGCCTCTTTTGTCGGAGCAAATGGAGGCATTAGCCAGCCGGCGCATGGCAGGTCTTCAGCCGATGGGCAGGCGCGGGAAACCAGAAGAGGTAGCGGCTCTTGTATGCTTCCTCTTGTCCGACCAGGCCAGCTTTATCACTGGGAGCTACCATCTGGTGGACGGAGCTTACACCGCCCATTAGGTGCAGAGGCTGCCCCCACTCGCGCCGGCCACCGTCAGGGCGATGACGCCGGAGATCGCCGGGCTGCCCGCACTGCCTGAGATGGGCCTGTTGCCGCATCGCAAGGAAGGCCGAGCCAGACCCGGTGGCGGCGCGACTTGCCGACATCCTGCTGCAGGTGTCGGTGGAATCGCCTTCCCGAAAATGTGCAGGCGCTGCCCGCGAGCGGCCTGCCGAGCGTAGCCTGATGCTGGCGCCCAGAAGACGCGCAGCTCAGCGGCGCTTCTTCGCCCTGCCGGCGAAAGGATTGTCCGAGGTGCGCAAGGCGATGCGGATCGGCACGCCGGGCATGTCGAAAGCCTCGCGCAGGCTGTTCGAGAGATAGCGGACGTAGGATTGCGGCATCGCATCCGGCCGTGAGCAGGAGACGACGAAGCCCGGCGGCCGCGTCTTGGCCTGCGTGACATATTTGATCTTCAGCCGACGCCCGGCGACAGCGGGCGGCGGATGATGCGCCAGGATGCCTTCCAGCCAGCGATTGAGCTTGCCGGTCGACACACGGCTGTTCCAAACTCGATGCGTCCTGATGACAGCATCCATCAGCTTGTCGAGGCCACGCCCGGTCTCGGCCGACACCGGCACCGCCTGCATGCCGCGCGCCTGCGGCAGCAGCCGCTCGGTTTTTTCGCGCAGCTCGGCCAGCAACTCCTGGGGATGATCGACAAGGTCCCATTTGTTGAAGGCGATCACCGGGGCACGGCCCTCGCGGATGATCAGGTCGGCGATCTGCAGATCCTGCTTCTCGAAGGGAATGGTGGCGTCGAGCACGATGATGACGATTTCGGCAAAGCGGATGGCGCGCAAGCCGTCCTGCACCGACATCACTTCGAGCTTTTCGTGGATCCTGGCCTTGCGGCGCATGCCGGCGGTGTCGAACAATTTTAAGCGGCGGCCATGCCAGTCCCAGTCGACCGAGATGGAATCGCGAGTGATGCCGGCCTCAGGGCCGGTCAACAGCCGCTCCTCGCCGATTAGTGCGTTGATCAGCGTCGACTTGCCGGCGTTGGGGCGGCCGACGACGGCGATGCGCATCGGCTTGGTGTCGTCATAGCTCGGCTCGGCGTCCGGGTCGGTGATGTCCTCGCCGATTAGCACCTCGCTGGCGGCGACCTCATCCTCGCCGGCCTCTTCGTCCTCGCCGAAGGCGCGCGCCTCGCCAAGTGCTGCGATCACCGCGTCGCGCAAATCGGGCAGGCCCTGGCCGTGTTCGGCCGAGACCGGGATCGGTTCGCCAAGGCCGAGCTCCCAGGCCTCCAGCATGCCGCCCTGGGCGCCGCGCGCCTCAGCCTTGTTGGCAACGACGACAACCGGCTTGCCGGACTTGCGCACGATCTCGGCGAAGGTCTTGTCGTCGGGCATCAGCCCGGACTTGGCATCGATCGTAAAAAAGATCAGGTCGGCCTCGCGGATGGCGATCTCGGTCTGGGCGCGCATGCGGCCGGGCAGCGTCGAGGCAGCCGCATCCTCGAAGCCGGCGGTGTCGATGACGTCGAAATGCAGGTCGTAGAGCTTTGCGGCATGGACGCGGCGATCGCGGGTGACGCCCGGCGTATCGTCGACAAGCGCCAGCTTCCTTCCCACCAGCCGATTGAAAAGGGTCGATTTGCCGACGTTAGGCCGGCCGATGATGGCGACTTTGAAGGTCATGGACTATCACGACACGCCGCCCGAGCCGCGGATCAGCTCGGACATCAAAGTCGCCCGCTCGCGCGTGTTGCGCGGGGCGCCATCATCCGCGGCGATCTGGTCGAACAGCTTCAATGCATCCGCCGCCTTGCCTTCCTTCCAGGCGGCAAGGCCAAGCGCCTCGCGCGCCGTATGGCGCAGCGTGTTGGTCTCGGCGGTGAGCGCCTCGACGCGACTGGAGACATCGGCGAAAGAGCCGTGGTCGACCAGAAGCAGCGCTGCCCTGAGCCGAGCCATGTCGCGAATGCCGGAGGGTATCTTGGTGTCGGCGGCGACCTCGTCGAAATCCTTGACGGCGGCGTCGACGTCGCCCTTGTCCGCCTTGACGGTTGCCGCGCGCATGCGGGCGAGCAGCGGATAGGCGCCGTAGCCGTCCTTCTCCAACGCCTCCAGAGCGGCAAGCGCCTCGTCGTTCTTGCCGTCATTGGCAAGCTTGAGCGCCTGCGAAAAAGCATCGCCCGAGCGGTTGGCGCGAGTTTCGTCCCAATAGCGGTAGCCGACGACAGCAGCAGTGCCGAGCACCACCAGCACGGCCAGCACGAGCAAGGCGGGACCGAAACGGTCCCACAGCGCATGCGCCTGGTCGCGACGAATCTCTTCGTTGACTTCGCGGATAAAACTGTCGTCCGACATGGATCAAAACCATTCATGCCCCGGGCGGGGCGGTTGATGAGCCCGCGTTTTAGCGAAATTTTGCCGGCATGGAAGGGGTTCGGCAGGAAAATCGCCTATTCACGAGGCAGTCGCCGCCAACGGCGGCCGTACAGGTCGATCGTACCCGTGCCATATTTCAGCGGTAGGCGTCGCTTCTACATTCCTTGATCCGGTCAGATGCCTTTGCCCCGTTTGTCCCGCGTTGTTGCGTTTTCGATTGCCGCGCTTGCTACCGGCGCGGCATTTGCCGACCCGCCGCCGCCGCCGACAAAACCGAAGCAGATCGTCATCATCTCATTCGACAGCGCCCGCGACATTTCGCAGTGGCAGCGCAGCCGGGCGCTGGCCCGGCGCACAGGCGCGCATTTCACCTATTTTGTCTCCTGCGTGTTCCTGCTGTCGCCCGAGACACGCAAGCAATACACCGCGCCCGGCAAGACAGAAGGCAAATCGAATATCGGCTTCGCTGCCTCCAAACAGGAAGTCGCCGAGCGGCTCGAGCAGATCAACCTCGCCGCTAGGGAAGGCCACGACATCGGCAGCCATGGCTGTGGTCATTTCGATGGCAAGGACTGGAGCAAAGCCGACTGGCTGAGCGAGTTCGGCTCGTTCAAGCATATTCTCGAAAACGCCTATTCGATCAACGGCATTGCTCCTGAACCGAAGGACTGGCGCGATTTCGCCCGCAAATCGGTGGTCGGGTTTCGCGCGCCCTACCTGTCGGCAAACAAGGCGCTCTACGAGGCGCTGCCCGCGGCCGGTTTCCTGCTCGACGCAAGCGGCGTCTCGCGTGAGCCGGTTGAGCCACCGACCGTCAGCGGCATCACGCGCTTTTCGCTGCCGCAGATCCCGGAAGGGCCGAGCTCAAGGCGGGTGATCGCCATGGACTACAATCTCTATGTCAGGCATTCCGGCGGCTTCGAGCGGCCGAGCATGGCGGAAGAGTTCGCTGACCGGACCTATCACGCGTTCCGCGCCGCCTTCGATGCGCAATACCGGGGCAAGCGCATTCCGCTTGAGCTCGGCTTCCACTTCACGCTGATGAATGACGGCGCCTACTGGAACGCGCTGGAACGCTTTGCCGGCGAGGTCTGCATCAAGGCCGACGTCGAGTGCATTAGTTTTCGCGATTATCTATCGCAGCGAGGCGAACGGCAGGCGGCGGTGGGCGGCTGAGCGGAAGCGCTCGCCACCCGATTTTCTTAGCTTGCTGGCTGATCCTCAGGGCGCAGGCCAGCTTGCTCCCGTTCCAGATAGTGCTGATCGATTACCGGCAGCGGTGCCCCTTCAAGGGTCGCTTCGAACGCGCGCAGACGTTTGTAGATAGAAATCAACTCGACGATAGTAGGCCAGGAATTGACGAGATACTGGAACGAACTGGCGACTTGGGAAAAGGCGGAGACGACCTGCTGAAAAATGCCGAAGCTTATCTTGCCTACAGCGAGAGTCGGAACAAGAATAAGTGTGGCGAAAACGTTGTCTACCTGGAGATAGAGATACCGGACCATGTCGAAGTAGACATAATGAGCGTAGAGGGTGAAATAGTTCTTCCGAACATTCGCGAACAGCTCAGCTAGGGTTGGCGGTTGCGCTCTTGCCATATCGTCCTCACCAAGGACAAGTTCCTTGCGCAGAGCGGCTTCAACCCGTTGATTTCGAAATTCCAGGCCAGGAAGCTTGACCCCGACCACGGCCAACAACCCAGTGCCGAACAACGACCACACGATTGCGGCGATTACCAGTGGATAGGGAATCGCTCCGACGATAGGAAGGGTTGGGACATGACGAGACAGAGCTGCCAGCAAGGGCAGGAATGCGATGAGGGTCATAACGGAATCGATGAAGTTCACTCCCAGCCCTTGCATTGTGCTCGAGAAGCGCATCGTGTCGTCCTGAACGCGCTGCGACGCCCCTTCGATATGACGTAGCCTCGGCCAATAGGCGGTAAAATAGTCGTTCATGGCCGTCCGCCAGCGGAAGACATAGTGCCTGACGAAGAAGACGTTCAAAACCGCGATGGTCATATAGACCAGCGCCAAAGAGAGGAACTGCCACACTCCGTAGTAAAGCTCGGCAGGCGTGACGGAGCCGGGTGTGGTCAGGGCCCTCTGCACCATGTCGTAGAACATGCCACGCCAATCGTTCAGCGCCACACTTATCTGGACGATGAAATTAGTGACAAAAACAACCAAACCAGAACCAAGGATCGACCAATTCTGCCAGGGATGGGGGGCGTACAGCGCCCAAAAAAGGTAAAATATGCCGATACCGGCGAAGAAATATCCGTAGAACCAGAGGAATGACGCCGTCAGGAATCTCACTGGGCTTATGACAGGCGCTGCCTGCGGATCGACTGGCGGCATGCCAAGCATCGTGCCGAGGTGTTCGCCGCCGAAAAACCAAAGAACAACGAGCAGAAGGCTCCAGACGGCGACCGAGGTGAAAAACAGCTTCGGCTGCGGAAAAAACGATACGAACACTGTGGCGAAATCCTCGGTCGGCGCAAATCAGCGGCGTTGGTCAGCGGGCATAAAGTCACACATTAGTGGGAAAGAAAATGCCCGTGCCCGACGCCCGGCGCCGAGCAAGACCATAATCATGGCGATTTTGGCGCAGCCGACCAGGCGATCGCGCCGGAAGCGAGCAGGACGGCGGCGGCAACGATCGAGGCAAGGAAAAAGTTACCTGAGGCCTGCGCGAGCAGCCCGGCGACGATCGGGCCGATGATCTGGCCAAGGCCGAAGGCGGCCGTCATTACCGCCAGCATCCGGCGTGGTGCTTGCGGAGCAAGCTGCCTGCCGGCCTGCAGGCCAAGCGCGGTGATGGCAATGAAGGTGCCGCCGACAAGAAGGCCGCCGAGCAGCGGCCCGGTGCGCCCGCCCATGGCGACGCTGGCGCTGACGCCGATCACTTCGACGAGGCATCCCAGGGCATAGGTGGCATAGAGCCCGATCCTGGCCGTAAGCTTCTGCCACAGCCAGACCGAGGGGAAACCGGCAAGGCCGGTGACCATCCAGACCACGGCCTCGAAGATCCGGCCGCCGCCGCCCTGGCGGACGATGGCGACCAGGAATGTTGCCGTGACGATATAGCCGAAGCCGAACAGGCCGTAGGCGACAATGATCTTCACCAGCGACCGGTCTTTTGGCAGTGCCGGCTCGGGCCCGGCAACGCTGTTCGCGGTCGAGGTGCCGGCAGCCAGCAAGGCGACGGCGGCAAAGCCGCAGGCCGAAATCGCCGCGGACCACAGCCAGCCCGCCGCCCAGCCGGCGTGTTCGGTGACAAGGAGCGCCAACAGCCCCGAGGATGCCGCGATACCGAGGCCGACACCGCCGAAATACAGCGCCTGCAGGTCGTTTCGCCCGGCCGCGGCGAGATGACCGAAAACGATGCTGGTCATGAAGACCAGCACGAAGGCGCTGGCGAGGCCGGCAAGAAAGCGGATGAGGAGAAAGCCGGTCATGGTACCGGTCAGGCCCATCAGCCCGGCGAGGATCGCGGTGGCGGCAAGGCCGGCCAGCATCAGCTGGCGCTCCCGGCCCTGCGCCCAGCCGCCGGTGGCGGCAAGCGCGCCGACGAGGTAGCCGAGATAATTGGCCGATGCGATCCAGCCTGCATCGGCCGGCGACAGGCGAAGCTCTTCCATCATGCCGGGCAGGATCGGCGTATAGACGAAGCGGCCGATGCCCATGGCGACGGCCAGGGCAATCATGCCGGCGATTGCCAGGCGCAAGGGCGAAGCGATGTTCATTGCAGTGCACCATAAGTGCGCCTGCCGGTGAGACAATCCGCCTTTTGTTGGGCCAGAAGGGTTGCGCAGCCGCGTCGGCGGTTGGCTCGCCCGAGGTGCTTCTTCAGGAGACTCAACCGCAGCAGGTTCTTGTCGAGGCCGTCTCGAAGCGAGTGCGACGCGCGGTCAGCCTGAACGGCATGTCGGCGAGTTCGCGCTCCGACATGGTGTCGAGCACCGGATGCGACAGCGGATCGGTCACCCAGCTGATGGCCTCGCTGTCGTGCCGGTGTGGCTGCGTCCCGATCGAGGAAAAGGCGCCGAGCCATGATAAAATCTTCATCGGATTTGCCTCCTCACTCTGCGTAACCCACTTAGAATCCGCCGTTCGTTAGCGTCTGGCAATTGAGATTTCCGCCGCTCGAGTTTAGAAAAACTGTATGGCTACTCTGAACCGCGTCCATCTCAACGGCTTGCGCGCCGTGGAAACCGTTGCCCGCCTGGGCTCGCTTGCGGCGGCGGCCGGCGAGCTCAACGTCTCGGTCAGCGCCGTCAGCCAGCAGATCAACCGGACAGAAAAGCAGCTCGGCCGGGCGCTGTTCGAACGAACGCCAGCTGGCCTGGTGGCGACGGAATTCGGTGCCGTCTTTACCGCGCGGCTCAGCGCCGGGTTTCGCGAACTCGCACAGGCGGTGGCGCTTGCCGATGAAAGCTCGGAGTGCACGCTGGTGGTTTCGGTGGCGCCGGCGTTCGCCTCGAAATGGCTGCTGCCGCGGCTATCGCGGCATTTTGCCCGGCATCCGAACGTGCTCCTGCGCATCGATGCCTCGGTGCGGCTTGCCGATTTCGATCGTTCGGACATCGACGTCGCCATCCGGCTCGGCGACGGCAAATGGCCGGGCGGGCGGGCCGAATTGCTGCTGGCGCAAGAGGTGTTTCCGGTCTGTGCACCGGTGATCGCCAGCAAGCTGAAATCGATCGAGGACCTTGCTTTGACTTGTGCGATCACAGACGAAAGATCGATGATCAGTTGGGAGAGCTGGTTCGAAGCGGCCGGGGTGGAGCCGGTCACCTTCATGAAAGGCGCGCTTCACAGATCCGATGCTGTGCCTGGAATCGGCGATTGCCGGTCACGGCGTCATGCTCGGCTGGCAATTGCTGGCCGCCGACGCGCTGGTCGACGGCCGTCTCGTTGCGCCGTTCGGCATACGCGCCCAGAGCGGGCTCGGCTATTGGCTGGTGACTTCGGCCAGCAAGGGCGAAAGCCGCAAGGTCAGGGATTTCAAGATCTGGGTGCGCGAAGAGATCGAGGCGACGATGGCGCAGTTCAGGTCGCTCGAGAGCGTCAGCTAGACCTGCCGGCGTCATCAGAGTGGAAAGGTCGGTAACGCCGGTCTATGTAAGACGCAGTCCCCAATCACGGCAGGCAGGATCATGACCACACATTCGCGCGGCGTTTCCGCAACCATCGACCCGGTGAAGCTCGACAGGCTGGCGGAGGTCGCCGTCAAGGTCGGGCTGCAATTGCAGCCGGGTCAGGATCTGGTGCTGACCTCGTCTATCGCCGCGCTGCCTCTGACGCGGCGGATCGTCGAGCACGCCTACAAGGCAGGTGCCGGCCTGGTGACGCCGATCTTCAACGACGACGAGATCACTCTCGCGCGCTTCCGCTACGGCGCCGACGCCGGTTTTGACCGCGCCGCCGGCTGGCTCTATGAAGGCATGGCAAAAGCCTTCGCCGACAATGCGGCGAGGCTTGCCGTGCGCGGCGAGGATCCCTCGCTGCTTTCGTCTCAGGACCCGGCAAAGGTGGCGCGTGCCAACAAGGCAAATTCGATGGCCTATCAGCCGGCGCTTGAGAAGATCACCGGCTTCGAGATCAACTGGAACATCGTGGCCTATCCCGATCAGGCGTGGGCCAAGCAGGTTTTCGCGGACGATGCCGAAGACGTCGCCGTGGCCAAGCTCGCCGATGCCATCTTTGCCGCCTCGCGGGTGGACGTCGAAGACCCGATCGGCAACTGGACGGCGCACAATGCGGCGTTGAAGAGCCGCACCGAATGGCTGAACGGCCACAATTTCCACGCACTGCATTTCACCGGCCCCGGCACCGACCTGACCGTCGGGCTGGCCGACGGCCACGAGTGGATGGGCGGCGCCTCGACCGCCAAGAACGGCATCACCTGCAACCCGAACATCCCGACCGAAGAGGTTTTCACCACGCCGCATGCAAGGCGCGTCGAAGGCCACGTCACGAGCACCAAGCCTCTGTCCTACCAGGGCACGCTGATCGACGGCATTGCGGTGCGTTTCGAGGCGGGCCGCATCGTCGAGGCCAAGGCCTCGAAAGGTGAGGATGTGCTGCAGAAGGTGCTCGATACCGACGAAGGCTCGCGCCGTCTCGGCGAGGTGGCGCTGGTGCCGCATTCCTCGCCGATCGCCAAGAGCGGGCTGCTGTTTTTCAACACGCTGTTCGACGAGAACGCCGCCTGCCACATCGCGCTTGGCCAGTGCTACTCGAAGTGCTTTGTCGACGGCGCCTCGCTCAGCCAGGACGAGATCGCGGCGCGCGGCGGCAACAAGAGTTTCATCCACATCGACTGGATGATTGGCTCGGACAAGATCGATATAGACGGCGTCCACAAGGACAGCAGCCGCGTGCCGGTGATGCGCAAGGGCGAGTGGGTTTAAGAGCACCAGCACGCAGCCGCGCCGGTGACGCATGCGGGGTTGGCAATGGAACTCGCGGTCAAGCGCATCTATGAGCCGCCGTCGCCCGATGACGGGCAGCGGGTGCTGGTGGACCGCATATGGCCGCGCGGCATCGCCAAGCAGGACGCGGCGCTGACGCTATGGCTGAGGGACATCGCGCCAAGCGACGCGTTGCGCAAATGGTTTGGCCATGAGCCGGCGCGCTGGGCGGAGTTCCAGCGGCGATACAGCGATGAGCTCGACCGGAACGGCGAGGCGGTGGCGGAACTGCGCGCCTTGCTGCGTGAGGGCAAGGTGACGCTGCTCTACGGCGCGCATGACGAGGCCCATAATAATGCGGTCGCGCTGGCGAGCTATTTGCATGGGAAAACCACAAGCGTCTGATACGATCGATATTCATGCCGGCAGGACAGAGGGGGGCGCGACGGATCGCGGTCGGTCGGTTCTACTTCCTACCGATCGCCTCTTGATAAACATCAGGCTTGAAGCCAACCAGTATGCGATCGCCAAGTTCCAGCACCGGACGCTTGATCATCGTCGGCTTTGCCAGCATCAGCGCCTTGGCCTTCCTTTCATCCAGGCCCATCCTGTCCTCCCCCGACAGTTCGCGAAACGTCGTGCTCGCCTTGTTGAGCAGAATTTCCCAGCCGACTTTGCCTGACCAGCCGTTCAGCCGATCCGCATCCAGCCCGTCGACCCTGTAGTCATGAAAGCGATAGGCAACATCATGGCTCGCCAGCCAGGAACGGGCCTTCTTGATCGTATCGCAATTGGTGATGCCATACATGGTGATCGTCAAAAACGGATCCTCGGACCGGTCGAATCTGACGGCACCCTAAAACCGCACCTCGCAGTTTTCCAGCGGCCTTGCCGGGCATCCATGATTTTCGCCCTTGCCAATAGTAAGGAATTTCCCTAAGTGTTTCTAAGCCAACTCTGGTCACGCGGAATGGCCGAGGCAAGGAAACGACTATGACGAGCCTGCAGACCGAAAGCCCCCCGCCCGTCGACGGCATTTTCCGGGCGCTCGCCGATCCGACCCGGCGACGCGTGGTCGAGCGACTGAACCGAAGCCCCGCCTCGGTCAGCGAGCTTGCCCAGCCGTTCGAGATGGCCCTGCCATCGTTCATCGAGCATCTCAGGGTTTTGGAAGGCTGCGGGCTGGTGCATTCGGAGAAGGCAGGCCGCGTCAGGACCTACCGGCTCGCGCCGGAGCCGCTGAAGCTCGCGGAAAACTGGCTGGCCGAGCAGCGAGCGCTGTGGGAGCGCCGTCTCGACCAGTTCGACGACTACGTGCTGAAACTCAAGGAGAAAGACAGATGAACATGGCTCCGTTGTTCCAACCCGATCCGAAGCTCGACCTCGTGCTCGAACGGTCGATCGAGGCGCCGCGCGAACTGCTGTGGATGGCCTTGACGAAGCCCGAGCATGTCCGCCAATGGTTCACGCCGAAGCCGTGGATCATCACCGATTGCGAGATCGACCTGCGGCCCGGCGGCCTGTTCCGCACCCGCATGCAGTCGCCCGACGGCAAGGAGGTCAACGACAGGCGTTGCTGCTACCTCGAGATCGTCCAGGACGAGCGGCTGGTGTGGACCGATGCGCTGCTGCCAGGCTACCGGCCGTCAGGCGACCCGTTCATTACAGCCGTCATATCGCTGCAATCGCGGGGCGAGGCGACGCGCTACACCGCGACCGCCATCCACCGCGACGAAGCCACGCGCAACAGCCACGAGGAGATGGGCTTCTACGACGGCTGGGGCACGGTGGCGGATCAGTTGGCGGGTTACGTCAAAACGATCTGAGCTTCTCGAAGACGGCCAGGTCATCCTCCCGGCCGCCATGCTTATTGTTCAACCTTGCAGCGGCTCCCGGAAGCCGGTGGTATTTCCGGCCTCAATAGTAGAACCGCTCTTCTGTGATCTTGCCGTTCTTGACCGTGTACAGACCAACCTCATCTATGGTGGCACGTTCGCCGGTAGCTTTGGGCGTTATGTCAAACTTGAAGCGCACTGCGAACTGGTCGCCGTTGACATATGGGCCCTCGACCGAACCGCCATGCACTTCGTTGTTCTCTTGCCACCACTGGTTCTTTTGCTTCAGAGCTTCCTTGCCACGGGAGACGGCCATCGGCCCCTCCATGGCTTCGTAGCTGGCGACGTCGTCGGCATTGTACTTCTCAGCAGCACCTTGGTGATCGCCCTGCTTGAGGAGCTCGGTGAAATCCTTGGCAATTTCCGTGATCGTCATGGGGGTTCCTCCTGTTAAGACGCATTGGAAGTAGCGGGTCGCGTGCTGGCCTGCCATCGTCAATCCCGAGACAGCTGACATGCCATGTCAGGATGATGAATATCGTGCGGGGGCTCTACATCCCGGCCAAGGCATCGTCTTGGCCGTTCAATTGCCAACGTGCGCGCTCGCGGTAAATCCCCTTGCCGATTACACTGTGGATCAGCACAAAATCCCGGACTGTCCAGCCAATTGGATCAATCGACCGTTCGCGAAATCCTGGGGACACGGACTTCGTCACGAAGCAGCGTAACATGCGGTTCAATGGACTTCGTGAGAAAGAGCTTTAGCGGGCTGTCGGAAATCAGAGCGGTGAGATTGCGCCAGAATTCTTGGAGCGCTGGATTGCTGTCACCGTTGCGCAGAACCAGCGAACCACCACCAAAAGCCGTCAGGCGATCGAAAGAAACATCGAACGGTTTTGCAACGATCATCGAGCCGATATGCCGAGCGATTTCAACCAGCTCTTCCGGATACCCATCATGGTCACCGAGGCCGACGAGCGAGATATGGATGTGCTTTTCCGGAACAAACCAGCCTTGCAGCCCTAACTCTCGATTCAAGGCGATAGCCTTTCGCGCCAAGGGACCAGCGACCGCGCTCTCAGCCAAGATGGCGAAGAATATGCGGTCGTCGAAACGTCGCTTGGACCGCTCCCATCGGAAAAAGGTCTGGCCGTTGTTCGCGGCTCCGAATGCAGGTTGCCCACTCATAATTGATCTCTCGTCCGGCAAATTGTATCCGACCGAGAAATTTAGAACAAACAGAGAACTCGTCAAATGGAAACGCAACGGGCGCTGAATGCTTTCCGCGCCAACACCCGCGATTTCAGCTGTCGAGGAAGCCCTGCCGAGCAGGAATTCGAACTCTGCGCCCCGTTGCCGATAGTGTGGGAACACTCCGGTTTTCTGGAAGTTGAAAATCAGACTAGCTGGGCAGCATAGGGCAGTTGGCGCCGCGGCGCAGGCTGATATGCGCCACATCGCCGACGCTGAATTGAGAACCCTCTGTCGGGCGTGGCGCGTCGATCACCACCTGTGTCCCCTGCCCCAGCTCTGCATGAAGGCGCAAGGTGCGGCCGTGGAAGACGATGCTGTTCACCCGCACCGGTACAGTGCCGGCCGTGGCCTCGGTCGTCGCCAAAAGATCCTCCGGACGCACGCCGATGGTGCGCACCGTGCCCTCGCCAGGCAGTTCGCCCGTCTCCGAAACCGCTTCCAGCGGCAGGGCGCCGGCGGCGAACCGCAAGCGCTCGCCGTCGCGGCCGACAAAGCGCGACTGCAGAAGGTTCATCGTGCCGATGAAGCTGGCGACGAATTTGGTTGCGGGCCGGTCGTAGAGGGTCGCCGGCGGCGCGGTCTGCTCGATGCGGCCTTTGTTCATGACGACGATGCGGTCAGAGATCGACAGCGCCTCGGTCTGATCGTGCGTGACCATGACGAAAGTGGTGCCGAGGCGCGACTGCAGGCGCTTCAACTCGACCTGCATCTGTTCGCGCAGATGCGCATCGAGCGCCGACAGCGGCTCGTCGAGCAGCAGCACGCGCGGTTCGCAGACTATGGCGCGGGCAAGCGCGACGCGCTGGCGCTGGCCACCCGACAGTTCGGACACGCGGGCGCCGAGCTTGTCGGCAAGGCCGACCATGTCGAGCGCCGCGCCGACGCGCTTCGCCTGTTCGGCACCGGCGAGCTTGCGCAGCGACAAGCCGAAGCCGACATTTTCGGCGACGTTCATGTGCGGAAACAGCGCGTAGTCCTGGAATACGGTGTTGACCGGGCGGTCGAAGGGCCTGAGCCCCGTGATGTCGCGCCCTTCGAGCAGGACCCTGCCGCTCGACGGGCCTTCGAAACCAGCGATGACCCGCAGGCTGGTGGTCTTGCCGCAGCCGGACGGTCCGAGCAGGGTCAGGAACTCGCCGCGCGAAATATTGAGATCGACAGTGTCGAGCCCGACGATGCCGCCGGGGAAAATCTTGGAGACCTTGTCCAGCCGGACGAGCGGATCAGGCGCCATCACGAACCTCGGACGGCTTGGTGGTGTTGACCCACAGGATCTGGCAGCGCTCGCTGCCCGGATTGCGGAAGGCATGCAGCAAGGTGCTCTTGAAGGCGAAGCTGTCACCGGCCTTCAGCCCGTATCTGGTCGAATCGACCACCAGCTCGACCTCGCCCGACAGGACGAAGCCGAATTCATGGCCGGCATGGGCGTAGGCTTCGGCGGTGCCGCCACCGGCTTCCACCGTCACCAGCATCCCGGTCAGCGTGGCAGCCGGCGGCGACAGCAGCGCCTTGGCGATGCCTTCCGACTTGACCGGGATCTGACGCCGGCTGTTGGCGCGAACGCAATACAGATCGTTGCCGGCATCGTTGCCATCAACAATCAGCGCCGACGGCTCGATGTCGAGGGCGGCGGCAAGCGGCCAGATCACTCGCACCCGCAATGACGACATGCCGCGCTCGATCTGGCTCAGCGCACCGATCGAGACGCCGGCTTTGGCGGCGAGTTCGGCCAGGGAGAGATTGCGCTCCAGCCTGAGCGCCCGCACGCGCCGGCCGACCCTGACGTCGGCGTCATCCTTCGGCTTCTCAGCCGCTTCGTCCAGCATGTCCATTCGTTCGTCCTTATTTGGTAAGGTTTTCCCTCCCCTTGTGGGAGAAGGTGGATCGACGCGAAGCGCCGAGACGGATGAGGGGTGTTGGCCGGAGTGCCGTCGGTGCCATCTGGAACACCCCTCATCCGTCGCCTTCGGCGACACTTCTCCCGCAAGGGGAGAAGGAAGTACGAACTCAGCCGCCCGCCTTGACCTTCTCGAACATCTTGGCGAGTTCGTCATTCTGTTTCATCGGCCCGGTGAAGATCGTGGTCTTCAGCATCACCTCGGGATCGGAAGGCAGCTGCAGTTTCTCCAACTCCTCCTTCGGCACGGCGGCGAAAGCCGAGCTGATCGAGCTGCCATAGCCGTAGGCCTGGATCAGATACTTTCCGGAATCCGTCTCCAGCCGGCTGTTGATGAAGTCATAGGCTAGGTCGACGTTCTTGGCGTCCTTGAGCATGACGAAGCCGCAAGCCCAGGTCAGCATGCCTTCTTTCGGCTTCATGAACTCGACAGGCACGCCCTGCTTCTTCAGCGAGGTGGCCGAGGCGTTCCAGGTCATGGCCGCGACCAGCTGCCCGCTCGCCAATGCTTGCTCGACCGAGGTCATGTCGGTGGTGTAGTTCGAGAGCAGCGGGCGCTGCTCGCGAAGTTTTTCTGCCACCTTGTCCATCTGTTCCGGTGTCATGTCGAATGGATTGACGCCGGCGAGAAGGGCCGCCACCACCGGTGTGTCGTGGACGGCATCGATGGTCGCCATCCGCCCGGCATATTGCTTGTCCCAAAGCAGGTTCCAACTGGCTTCCGGGTTCTTCACCAGATCGGTGCGATAGAGGATCGCGGTATTGCCCCAGTCCCACGGCACCATCCAGACCTTGCCGTCGCCGGCCTGCAGGTCGGGCAGGTTCTTGAAGACCGGGAAGATCGAATCCCAGTTCTTGATGCGCTTGGTGTCGATCGGCTGCAGCAGGCCTTCCTTGTTCCAGCGCGCCACCTTGTCATAGCATGGGTGCGCGATATCGGGGCGGAAGCCGGCCTTGACCTTGGTGAAAGCGTCATCGTCGTCGCCAAACATCGAAGCTTCGACACCATCGGGGTGCGCGGCGAGGAAGCTCTTGTTGAAGTCGGGCAGTTCATAACCCGACCAGGTGAAATATTGCAGCTTGTCCCCGGCAAAGGCGACAGTCGACGCAAGCGCCAGCGCGAAGGCAGCCAGTCCGGTTTTCGCTGTCTTTGCCGTTATCGATTTCAGGTCGAATGCCATTGCAGTTCTCCTCCTTCGGTTTCTTCTGGTTTTGACAGGTTGGCGCGCGCTGACCGCCGGGTGGCAGCAAGCCCGCGATGGCGAAGCATTTCGGCGAGTGCGGCGATGAGAAACGACACGGCCAGGATCGCGGTGCCGAGCGCCATGACGGTCGGCAGCGATTTCGGGAAGCGCAGCTGGCTCCAGACATAAAGCGGCAGCGTCGGCTCGGTGCCGGCAAGGAAGAAGGCGACGATGAACTCGTCGAAGGAGGTCAGGAAGGCCAGCATGAACGCCGAAATAATGGCCGGCAGGCTGAGCGGCAGCATCACCCGTCTGAAGGTCGTCCAGTCGGAAGCGCCGAGGTCGAGCGCTGCCTCGCGGATGGTCTTCGGGATGGCGGCGAAGCGGCTGCGCATGACCACCACCGTCGTCGGCAGCGCCACCAACACATGGCCGAGCACAATGGCAATGCGCGACGGCCCCAAGCCGGCGAGGTTGACCAGGATGAGCAGCGATATGCCGACGATGACGCCTGGGATCAGGATCGGCAGCCGCGCTATAGCACTGATCGTGGCGGCCAGCGGCGAGCGGCCGTAGAGGTCCATATAGGACACGGTCACGCCGCAGAGTGTTGCGCCAGTGGCAGCAGTTGCGCCGATGACGAGGCTGGTGGCAAGCGCGCTGGACAGCGCCGAATTGCCGTAAAGCGTGCCGTACCACTCAAGCGTGAAGCCTTGCAGCGGAAACGCCGCCTGGATCGAATCGTTGAAGGAAAACAGCGGGATCAGCAATATCGGCAGATACAGGAACACCAGATAGGCAAGGACGTAGGCTCCCAGCCAGCCGCCGCCCTGCCTTGCATCGATACGCGCCGTGTTCATGTGCGGCTGCCGTATCGGCGGTCGGCGAAGCGCACCACCAGCACCACGGCGAGAATGACCAGCATGACGGCGACGGCGAGTGCGGCGCCGAACGGCCAGTCATTTGCCTTGCCGAACTCGGCCTGGATCAGCGTACCGATCATGGTGCTGGCCGGGCCGCCGACCAACGCCGGGGTGACATAGTCGCCGACGGTCGGCACGAAGACGACGAGGGCCGCCGCCAGCACGCCCGGCATCGAATTGGGCAGCACGATGCGGCGGAAGCTGGTGAACGGTTTTGCGCCGAGATCGGAAGCGGCTTCGAGCAGCGATTTCGGGATCGTGTCCAGCGCCACATAGATGGGCAGGATGGCGAACGGGGCATAAGCGTGGGCAAGCGTGACGACGACCGCTGCCGGTGTGTTGAGAAAGGCCAATGTCGGCTCCGACCAGATGCCGCTTTCGATCAGCGCCGAGTTGAGCACGCCATTATAGGCAAGCACGATCTTCCAAGCGAAGACGCGCAGCAGATAGCTGGTCCAAAACGGCAGGGTCAGCAGGAACAGCAGCAGCCCGCGTCGCCGCCCGGCATGAAAGGCCAGATAGTAGGCGACAGGATACGCCGTGACGACCGTTGCCAGCGTCACCACGCCGGCGATACCCAGCGAGCGCAGCGTCACCGTCCAGTACAGCGGATCGGTTGCCACGGTGACGAAATTAGCAAGGGTGAAACCAGCCCCCAGCAGCGAGCCGTCATTGCCGCGGAAGGCGAGGAAGAACACAAGGCCAAGGGCGAAAAGGATCAGCACAAAGGTGACGAGCCCGCCCGGCAGCAGCATGGCGAAACGGAAACCCGGCGAAGACCGGGTTTCCGGCAGCGGCTGGGTTGCGGCGATGGTCGACATCGACTGCCTATGGTATTTGAAATCGACTAAGCTTTTTTCATATTCGTGAAGCTGTCAAGCTGTTTCACGTTCGGGAATGAACGTCAGCGTTCGAAGGCGTCCAGCATTCGGTACCAGGCGATGGTCGCGGCAACGCCGACCTGCCGAAAGGCGTGAAACGGAATCGGCCGGATCGGCGAGATCGGGAACGGCAATTGCCTGGTGTCGCCGCTCGACAGGTAGGAGGCGATGCGCTCGCCAAGGGCGGTCATCAGGCCGATGCCGCGGCCCTGGCAGCCAACCACCGCCAGCAGACCCTTCTCTGGCTCGTGGATATGCGGGAGATGGTCCGGCGTCATTGCAACCCGGCCGAACCAGCGCTTTTCAATGGCCACGTCGGACAGCGCCGGGTAGAGTCGCAGCAGCGCGCGTTCCAGATGCGCCCAGTCGGCCGGGCCGTTCGGCAAGGCCATGCGGCCGCGTCCGCCAAGCACCAGCCGACCATCGGCACTCTTGCGGTAATAGACGAGGATGCGGCGCGAATCCGAAACCGCCTGCCCCTCCGGCAGGATCGCCGCCGCGAGATTGGACGATAGCGGCGCTGTCGCGATCTGAAAGGAATGCAGCGGGACGATCGTCTCGGCGAGGCCGGGAAGCAGGCCGCCAGTATAGGCGTTGGTCGCCAGGACGACCGCCCTGGCCTTGAGTTCGGCGCCGCTTTCCGTGGCAACGTGCCAAATACCAGCATCCTTGCTGATCTGCATCACGTTCTGGCGCTCGGCGATCTTTACGCTTGCCGCTGCAGCGACGCGCGCCAGTTCCGACGTGTAGGCGAGCGGATCGATGACGCCGGCACGGCGATCGAGCCAGCCGCCGAGATAGCCTTGCGCGCCGGTCATCGTCGCGATCTCCGTCCCGCTCAGCAACCGGACATCGGCGCCCCGCGCCCGCCACTGCCGATCCCGATTCGCCGCCGCTATCAGCGCGGTCTCGGTGTGCGCGGCCTGAATCCAGCCATTGCGAACGAACGGCACCGCCAGTTTTTCGTCGCGGATCAATTCGAAGACGGCGTCCGCCGTCGAGGCGGCAAAGTTGACGAGCGCCTCACCGCGTTCGAGAGCAAAATGCTCCAGCAGCCAGTCCGGATCGTATTTCAGGCCAGGAATAACCTGACCGCCGTTCAGACCGGACGCGCCATTGCCAATTTCGCCGGCCTCCAGCACCTGGACCGCAAGGCCGAGCCGGGCAGCGTGCAAGGCCGTTGACAGCCCCATGATGCCGCCGCCGACGATGACGACATCGACGCATTGGCCGGCTGGAAAAAGCGACTGGAACGCGGTGGCTGTCCGCGGCTTCTGCCAGATTGGGTCGGAAAACCGTAAGAGCAAGCGTCACCTGGAGACTTCAGTAGGTGAAAAACCCTAGCGACGGTTTCATTATTTTGAAAGAGCGTTTTCCGTCGCCGTTGGCGCACGTCAGGCTCGATCAAGGTCCAGCGATGCGAAGACCCAAAGAATTGACAAAGCTCGCCCTGCAAGCGGGATAGACCTTTGGCGGGAATTTGTTGAAAGTGCCGCGGCCGAAGGACAAGACAACAGGAAATACAAGCCATGACGAACGCCACACATTTGCCCGCCGAAGGCCTCTTCGTGGGCCGCGCCCGGGCGAGCGATGCTTCCCATCCGCTGGTGGTCACGGTGCGTGACGGCACGGTCTTCGACATCATGTCAAATGTGGCACCGACCGTACGCGACGTTTGCGAATTGCCGGATCCGGCAGCGCACGTCCGCTCGGCAAAGGGGCGGCCGATCGGCCCGCTCGATGCCATTGCGGCCAACAGTTTCGAGACAGCGCGCGATCCGGGGAAACCGTACCTGCTGTCCCCCGTCGACCTGCAGGCGATCAAGGCGTCTGGCGTCACCTTTGTCGTCAGCCTGCTCGAACGGGTGATCGAGGAGCAGGCGCGCGGTTCGGCGGAAAAGGCCGACGCCATTCGCGCCGACATCGCCGGGCTGATCGGCCACGACCTGTCGAAGCTCAAGCCCGGCTCGCCGGAAGCGATGGAGATCAAGGCCAAGCTGATTGCGCGCGGCGCCTGGTCGCAATATCTGGAAGTCGGCATAGGCCCCGATGCCGAGATCTTCACCAAATGCCAGCCGATGGCCTCGGTCGGCTTCGGCGCCGATGTCGGCCTGCATCCGGTTTCGACATGGAACAATCCGGAGCCGGAGATCGCCATGATTGCTGCGAGCAGCGGCAGGATCGTCGGGGCGACGATCGGCAACGACGTCAACCTGCGCGACGTCGAGGGGCGCTCGGCGCTGCTGCTCGGCAAAGCCAAGGACAACAACGCTTCGGCAGCACTTGGCCCCTTTATCCGGCTGTTCGATGAGACATTTTCCATCGGCGACGTGAAGCAGGCGATCGTACGGTTGAAAGTCGAAGGCGAGGATGGGTTCTCGCTGGAGGGCGCCAGTTCGATGGCCGAGATCAGCCGCTCGCCAGAAGAGTTGGTCGCCGCCGCCATGGGGCCACATCATCAATACCCGGACGGGCTGGCACTCTATCTCGGCACGATGTTCGTGCCGTCGAAGGATCGCGGCGAAACAGGCAAAGGCTTTACCCACAAGGTCGGCGACATCGTCACCATATCGTCGGAGAAGTTCGGTGCCTTGGTCAACCGCGTGCGGCTGTCACCCGACTGCCCACACTGGACCTACGGCGCCAGCCATCTGATGCGTGACCTCGCAAGGGCCGACCTCATCTAGTCCCCCAGCCTCACATCCGATAGATCTAGAATTCTCTGATTGGAAATTACCTGCTCGTCGGCATTCGGGAGAGTCCATTGATCGTCGCTCTTGAGGGCAAGACCCTTGTCGTTACCGGCGGGACGCAAGGGCTTGGCGAGACCATCGCCCGGCTGGCCTCAGCCGGCGGCGGCGAAGGGATCGCCATTGTCGGCCGCAATGCCGAGCGTGGCGCACGCATCGCCGAAGAGCTTTCACGACCAAGCCGGCCCGTCGTCTTCATCCAGGCCGAGCTTGGAGATCCGGCCGCGCCTGCAGCTGTCATGGCGGAAGCGATCAAAAGACTCGGCCGCATCGATTGTCTGGTGAACGCTGCGGCCCTCACCGACCGGGCCTCGCTGGAAACTGGCACAATCGACGACTGGGACAGGTTGTTTTCCGTCAATGCGCGCGCGCCGTTCTTCCTCATGCAAGCGGCCGTAGCCGACATGAAGACACGGCAGGCGGCGGGCGCCATCGTCAACATACTGTCGGTGAATGCGCATTGCGGTGCGCCGGACCTTGCCATCTATTCCGCCACCAAGGGCGCGCTTTCGACGCTGACCAGAAACATTGCCAACGCGCATCTTTCCGATCGCATCCGCGTCAACGGCATCAACATGGGCTGGGTAGCGACGCCGGCCGAACAAGAGATGCAGGCGCGCACGCTGGGCAAGGGCGAAAACTGGGCAAAGATCGCCGCCGCCGGCCTGCCGCTTGGTCGATTGCTGACCATGGACGAAGTCGCCCAGCTAACGCTGTTCCTGCTCAGCGACGCCTCCGGGCTGATGACCGGGACGCTTATCGACCTAGAGCAATCCGTGCTCGGCGCGCCGCCGCGCGGCATTGCGTGACGGTCGCAGGGCCGATCGTCGGCCGCCTGGAAAATATCAGCCAAACTGATGCAATCTGATGGGATTGCTGATGGCGTCGTGCATTGCGCCAACGTCCATTGGCGGATGGAGGCTTGCCATCGATCGAAAAAGGGAATGCTCTAATGCGCCCAGGTCGACGCTGGCAAAATGCGCACCACCGTTTTGGCCGCGCACGGCCTTTCGCGGTGATCGTCGTCGGAGGAGGAGTTCGGTTCAAATGGGAGGAAATCACATGCTGACGAGGCTAAGACTGCTTGTACTTGGCTTGGTAGTGGCGCTGGCCATTCCGGCCGCGGCACAGGCCAAGACGTTCTACTGGATTTCGCATGGCGGCCCGGCCGATCCGGTCTGGACCTACTTCCTTGCCGGGGCCAAGCAATGGGCGGCGGACACCGGCAACACTGTCAACACATCGTTCCACAATGGCGACGTGGCGTCGCAGCAGGAGGCTATTCGCGCCGCGATTTCCGCCAAGGCCGACGGCATCACCACGACCAGCCCTGATCCGGGCAGCCTTGTCGAGATCGTCAAGGAAGCGCGGGCGGCGAACATCCCGATCATCAACTTCAACACGCCCGACCCGAAGGCGGACTTCAACGCCTATGTCGGCGGCGACAACGTCACCTTCGGCAAGCACTGGGCGCAGTATCTGGTCGACAAGGGCCTGGTGAAGAAGGGCGACTTCGTCTGGATGCCGGTCGAGATTCCCGGCGCCACCTATGGCGTCCAGGAAGAGGAAGGCATCAAGAGCGTGTTCGAGCCGCTCGGCATCACCTACGAAATCACCGAAGCGACGCTCGACCAGGCCGAAGTGATCAACCGCATGGTCGATTACCTCACCGCCAACAGGGCCAAGGTCAAGGCGGTTATCGGCCTCGGCGACCTGGTCACCGGTTCGATCAAGCGAGTGTTCGACCAGGTCGGCGTCAAGCCGGGCGAAATCCCGGTCGTCGGTTGGGGCAACTCGCTCGACACCACTCAGGAAGTGCTGAACGGCTACGTCAATGCCGCGCAGTGGCAGGATCCGCAGGCGACCAGCTACGTCGCGCTCTCGCTCGCCAACATGGCGGCAAGCGGTATCCCGCCAGGCTTCGACGTGATCACCGGCGCGCTCTACGAGAAGGACACCGCCGCGGTATACGACAAGATCCTGTCCGGCAAATAGGTCCGCGATCGAGTTGGTCACGGCCGCTTCGGCGGCCGTGACCGTCTCATCATTCCGCCGAACCGCTTGCGGTCTCGGCCAAATCCAATCCTATCGCGGGTCCAAGGTGGAAAATCGTTCTCTTATCCAACGCTCGATCGCGCGGCCTGAGTTCGGGCCGTTCGTGCTGCTCGTCATCGAGATCGCCGTGTTCTGGGGCATCAACCACGACTTCCTGTCGCCGCAAAACATCTCGAACACGCTGGCCTTCACGGTCGAACTCGGGCTGATCGCGCTGGCGATGACGCTGTTGATGACATCAGGCGAATTCGACCTCTCGGTCGGCTCGGTGTTCGGCTTCTCGCCGGTCCTGATGTGGACCTTGTTCAACAGCGGCGTCGCCTCGCTCGAAGCCGCCTTCGTCGTTGCGCTGGTGGTCGCTGCCTTCATCGGACTGGTCAATGGCTGGTTCGTGACGCAGCTCAAGATCCCGTCCTTCCTGGTGACGCTTGGCATGCTGCTGGTGGTGCGCGGCACCGCTTTGTTCGTCACCAGCGGGTTTCCGCAGCGGACCTGGAGCGCCGAGGGCAGCTGGCTGGCGGAAGCCCTGGTCGGCGATTTCTTCATCGGGCCGTTCCGTATCTATATGTCGCTGTTCTGGTTCATCGCCGCCGCAATCGCGCTCGGCTACGTGCTGACGCAGAGCCGGACCGGCAACTGGATCCAGGCGGCCGGCGGCAACCCGAGTGCCGCAAGGGCGCGCGGCGTCAATGTCAGCGGCGTCAAGATCGGCCTGTTCATCCTGTCGTCGATCCTGGCCTCGCTCGCCGGCGTCATCTCCTCGCTGCGTACCTCGGCGGCCAACCCCAACAGCGGCACCGGCTACGAGCTCGAAGTCATCGCCATGGTAGTGATCGGCGGCACGGCGCTGACCGGCGGGCGCGGCACAATCATCGGCACGGTGCTCGGTATCCTGATCCTGCGCGTGATGCGCAACGGCATCGTGCTGATCGGTGTGCCGGGCCTTGCGTACAACATCTTCATCGGCGCCATCATCCTCGGCATGATGGCGCTCCACTCATGGCTGGAACGCCGGCATCAGGCAGGGACTTGAACCATGGCCGAACCGCTTGTCCGCATGGAAAATATCCGCAAGTCCTATGGGCGCGTGCAGGCGCTGGTTGATGCCAATTTCCATGTCAACGAAAGAGAGATCGTCGGACTGCTCGGCGACAACGGCGCCGGCAAGTCGACGCTGATCAAAGTGCTGTCGGGCGCGGTCCCGCTGACCAGCGGCGACATCTTTATCGGCGGCAAGAAGGTGAATTTGCGCAGTACCAGCGACGCCATCGCCCATGGCATCGAGACGATCTACCAGGATTCCGCGTTGGTGACGCAGCTGTCGATCGCCCGTAACCTGTTCCTCGGACGCGAGCCGATCAAGCCGCCGCGTTTCCTCAACCGCATGGACCAGGAGGCGATGAACGTGGTTGCCCGTGACCTGCTCAAGCAGGTCGGCATCTCGAAGAACATCCCGCCGACGACGCCGATCGGCTCACTCTCCGGCGGCGAGCGGCAGGCGGTGGCGATTGCGCGCGCCATGCATTTCGACAGCGACCTTATCATCCTAGACGAGCCGACCAACAATCTCGGCGTCGCCGAAACGCAAGGGGTGCTGAGCTTCGTGCGCAGTGCCCGCGATTCCGGCCATTCCTGCATCTTCATCGCCCACAACATCCATCATGTCTTCCAGGTGGTCGACCGCATCGTCGTCATGCGCCGCGGCAAGGTGGTCGCCGACGATATCGACCCGAAGAAGACCAGCGTCGCCGAAGTCGAGCGCGTCATCACCGGCATGTCGGACAAGGAGATCCGTGACGCGCTGGCCGAGGGCACGCAACGGCCCGGGTGAGCAGCCGGGCCGGGCTTATCGTCGAGGCACTGGATCGCATCGCCACATGGTTGCGACATGAAAGCCACCGTTTCGGATATTGCCAGGAGCTGCGGCCTGTCGACCGCGACGGTCGACCGTGTGCTCAACAACCGGCCGGGGGCGAGTGCCGCCAACCGGCAGCGCGTGATGGAGGCGGCCAAGCAGCTCGGCTATCTGCCGGTCGTCGACCAGGTCGCGTTGCCCTCGCGGCCGGCACATCTCGAATTCTTCCTGCCGATGGGCAGCAATGCCTTCATGGCCGATCTGGCCAGGCACATCGAGGATTATGCGGCGCGCCTGCCGCTGGTCGCCTCCTGCCGCATCCACAAGCTCGCCGGCATCTCGCCGAGTGCCTTGCAGACGGCCGTCGAAAACCTCTCTCTCAAGGCGAACGGTGTCGGCGTCATCGCCATCGACCATCCGAGAACGCGCAACATCTTGCGCGAGATCGTCGAGGCCGGCATCCGCCTGGTCACGCTGGTGTCCGACGTTCCCGGCGCGCCGCGCTCAGCTTATGTGGGCATCGACAACAGAGTGGCCGGCCGCACCGCGGCGCTGCTGATGGGACGGTTCCTCGGCGGCCGCCAGGGCCATCTGGCGATGGTGGTCGGCTCACGTTCCTATCGCGGCCACGAGGAACGCGAAATGGGCTTTCGCTCAGTGCTCGGCGAGGAGTTCCCCAATCTGACCGTCACCAGCGCCGTCGAGATCAACGACGAGCCGGAGGTCAGTTATACCGCGACCATGAAGGCGCTGCACAACGAGCCGGAGCTGCTCGGCATCTACTGTATCGGCGCCGGGCGCTCGGGCGTGGCAAAAGCATTGCTCGAAGCCAGGCCGCGGACGAAGCCGGTGTTCATCTGCCATGACCTGACGCGCGAGACGCGCGGCTATCTGGTCGACGATCTGCTCGACGTCGTCATCGACCAGAATGCGCGGCTGATCGCCGAACAGTCGGTCATTCGCCTGCTCGGCTCGATCGCCTCGTCGGCGCCCTATCTGACGCGGAAATTCATCGAGCCGCGCCTGATCTTCAAGGAAAATGTCCCGGTGCAGTGATGTCGTGCGGGGGCGATGGTCGCTCGGGCCTCGATCGTTAAGATTCGGTTGATACCGCAAATCTGCACATCACCTATGCAACTTTTTTGGTTGCCGAATCATTGGGCAATTGATAGTTTCGCAGGTGTCGGCCATCTACTCCTCCCAGATGCGATGCCGACGCTGAGTGCGGTACACCTCCTCCCGTGCCGTATTCGAAATCGAGCCCGCTGCCACCTCCTCCCGGCAGCGGGCTTTTTTTGTTCCGGCGCCGGGATAGCGGGCGATGCTGGGATCGTGACTGGCACCGCACACGATTGCTGATCCGCGGATCGATGAGCTTCGCTGCGACTGCCGCGGCTTATCGGGGCGGAATCCTGTCACACTTGTCACTCTCACCGGTTCGCCAGCGGCCCTATCCTGCCTCGCGACCAGCAAACAACGCCGCGCCAGCAATGCTGCTGCGGAGGATCGGCAAGGGAGACGCGAGATGGCACATCGCGATGGGACGAGACATCACGCGGCGGCACGGCGCGCAATCGAAACGCCGCGGATCGTTTCGCCGCTTGCGAGATTATCTGGCCCTGAAAGAAGTGATCAGGCCTTCCGCCATGCGGACGAACTGCGCGCTCGGGCCCTCGGCGCCGACGCTTTGCAGGCTGACGCGGGCGCCCTCGAGCAGAAGCGACAGCGTATCGGCGAGAAGCTCGGCCTGTCCGATACCCGCATCGCGACACAGCGAGACCAGACGCTCGCGCTGCGCTTCCTTGAGTTCCTTGATCACTTGCCTTGCCGGATGATCGGCCTCGCTCAGCTCGATGGCGGCGTTGGCCATGTCGCAACCGCGGCGATCCGACATCAGGCAATCGGCCGCCATCCGGACCCAGGCGTGCAGCTGCGCCAGCTTGTCGCCCGGATTCTCCGCCTCGAACTTCTCCCACATCGCGTTGGCGCTGCAGGCGGTCGCCCGCAGACATTCGATGATCAGGTCGTCCTTGGACTCGAAATGCCGGTAGAGCGTCATCTTGTTGGTGCCGGCGGCCTCGGTGATGGCGTCGATGCCGACGCCGCGAATGCCATGCTTGTGAAACATGTCCCGTGCCGTCTCCAGGATCCTGTCCCGGGGGCGAACACGCTCCACAACACCGTCTGTCATCAAAACCTCCGTGATTGCGTTTCCGAAATTCCCTCGGTGCACCTCTTGACTAGGGTGTTACCGGTCTGTAACGTTAGAGATGTTACTTACCTGTAACACCCGCATTGCATTATGTCAAATTCGCAAGTGCCGGTCATCAGCCCCGCCCCGATCGGCAAGGGGACGAACCGCACCTCACGGCCTCGGCCGGCGAGCAAGAGAACACCAGATCCGCGGCTTGCCGCGGATCGTCAAAACCAGGAGCCGCTTCGATGTCGCAGCGCAATGATCTGACGATCGATGAAGTCGTGAGGGATCCGATGATCCGCATGCTGATGAAAGCCGACCGCGTCGACCCGCGGTCTTTCGAGGCGATGCTGCGTGCGCTGGCGGACGAGCAGGCCGAGCGCCGCAATGCGCCGCGTCGTCCCCTGCAAGATTTCGGCTTTCTCGAAGATTCCGGCTCAACGCGCAGCCGGCGGCTGTCCAGGGTGGCCAAGGCCTTCGGCCGGGCCAGAGCATCGGGCGAGGCATGCATCTCATGGTAAACTTCTTCATCCATCGTCCGATCTTTGCGTCGGCGATCGCCATCATCATGGTGCTCGCCGGGGGAATCTCTTATTTTCTTCTGCCGGTCTCGCAATTTCCCGACATCACGCCGCCCCAGGTCGTGGTCAGCGCTCACTACCCGGGCGCCAGCGCGCAGGTCGTCGCCGACACGGTGACGACACCGCTCGAACAGCAGATCAACGGCGTCCAAGGCATGATCTATATGTCGTCGTCGAGCTCCAATGACGGCTCGTCGACGATCACCATCACCTTCGACGTCGGCTACGATCTGAGCACGGCGGCCGTCGACGTCCAGAACCGCGTTTCGCAGGCGGCTTCCTCGTTGCCGGCCATCGTCAATCAGGGCGGCGTGACGATCAAGAAGCAGAACCCGAACTTCGTCCTGATCGTCGACCTCACCTCGCCGGACGGTTCCGTCAATCCGGTCGCGCTGAGCAATCTCGCCTATCTGCAGGTGGTCGATCCGCTGAAGCGCCTGCCCGGCGTCGGCGACGTGCAGATCTTCGGCGAGCGGCGCTATTCGATGCGCATTTGGCTCGACCCCGACAAGCTCGCCAATCTCGGCATTACTGCCGTCGACGTGCAGAACGCCGTCGCCGAGCAGAACGTCCAGGTGGCGGCCGGCAAGATCGGGCAATCACCGGCTCCGGCCGGCACTGCCTTCGAGATGCAGGTCAACGCCGTCGGCAGGCTGAGCGATCCCAAGGAGTTCGGCGACATCGTCGTACGGGCCAATACCGCCAACGGCTCGCTGGTCAGGCTGCGCGACGTTGCCCGCATCGAACTCGGTGCGCTGCAATATTCGTCGTCGGCCTTCTTCGGCAAGGACCCGACGGTGGTGCTCGCGGTCTACCAGATGCCGGGCTCCAACGCGCTCGATCTGCAGCAGCGCGTCAAGGACAAGATGCAGGAGCTGTCGGCCCGTTTCCCGAAGGGCGTCAGCTACGCCATGCATTACGATACGACACGTTTCGTTTCGGCCTCAATGCACGACGTGCTGATCACGCTCGGCGAAGCGCTGGTCCTGGTCGTCGCCGTGGTGTTCATCTTCCTGCAAAGCTGGCGCACCACGATCATCCCGACGATCGCAATTCCGGTGTCGCTGGTAACGACGCTGGCCGTCATGCATATGCTTGGCTTCTCGCTGAACATGCTCAGCCTGCTCGGCATGGTGCTGGCGATCGGCCTCGTCGTCGACGACGCCATCGTCGTCGTCGAGAATGTCGAACGCCAACTTGAGGCCGGCCTCAAACCTCTGGCTGCCACGCGCACGGCGATGGCCGAGGTCACGGGCCCGATCATCGCCACGACCGCCGTGCTGATGGCCGTGTTCGTGCCGGTCGCCTTCATTCCCGGCGTGTCCGGCCGACTCTACAACCAGTTCGCCCTGACCGTCGCGATCTCCTTCGGCATCTCGGCCTTCGTCTCGCTGACGCTTACCCCGTCGCTCAGCGCCGCCTTCCTGCGCCACCGGCCGGAAACCCAGTTCGTGCTGTTCCGCTGGTTCAACACAGGCTTCGAACGGCTGGCGCATGCCTATGCGAATGGCGTACGCATTCTCATCCGCCTGCGCTGGATCATGCTCGGCGTGTTCGCGGCCGGACTTGTCGCGACCTATTTCGTCTGGCAGCGCCTGCCGTCGACCTTCCTTCCGGTCGAGGACCAGGGCTATTTCTTCGTCGTCATCCAGCTCCCCGACGGGGCCTCGCTGGAACGCACCGATGCAGTGGCGAAAAAGGCGCGCGACATCCTGCAAAACACGCCCGGCGTCGACATCGTCGGCTCGATCAGCGGCTTGAATTTCCTGACCAGTGCCGCGCAGTCGAATTCGGCGGTCGAATTCGCGATCCTGAAGCCATGGGACGAACGCGGCCCCGACCAGAGCGCCTCGAAGCTCGTCGCCGAGGTGCGCAACAAGCTGCTGCAAATTCCGGAGGCTTTTGCGCTGAGCTTCGACCCGCCGTCGATCCCGGGCATCGGCACCACTGGTGGCTTCGAGTTCCAGGTCGAGGACCTGACCGGCCGCGGCAGCGTGGCGCTCAACGATGCGACGCAAGCCGTGATTGCCGAGGCGCGCAAGCAGCCGGAGCTCAACCCGCAGCAATTGTTCTCGTCGTTCTCGACCTCGACGCCACAGTTCAACTACGATCTCGATCGCGCCAAGGCGAAGCTGCTCGGGCTCAACCTGCCGGACGTCTTCAACACGCTGCAGATCTATCTCGGCTCGCTCTATGTGAACGATTTCAACCTGTTCGGCCGCACCTTCCGGGTGACGATCCAGGCCGACAAGGACTCTCGCGCCGGTCCGGCCGACATATCGCGGCTCTATGTCCGCAATGCGTCGGGTGGCATGGTGCCGTTGAGCACGTTGGGCAAGCTTGTGCCGATCGTCGGCCCCGAGACCGTGCCGCATTACAACAACAATGCGTCGGCGCTGATCAATGGCGGCGCCGCCCCCGGCTTTTCGTCCGGCCAGGCGGTGGCGGCAATGGAGCGTGCCGCTGCCACGGCATTGCCGAGAGATTTCGGCTACGAATGGACCGGCATCACCTATCAGGAGCTCAAGGCAGGATCGATCGCATCCGTCGTCTTCGGCCTTGCAATCGTCTTTGTCTTCCTGATCCTCGCCGCGCAGTATGAGAGCTGGGCGATGCCGTTCATGGTGCTGCTGGCGGTGCCGCTCGCATTGTTCGGTGCGTTCGTCGTGCTGTGGCTGCGCGGCATGCAGATCGACGTCTATTCGCAGATCGGCTTCGTCATGCTGATCGGACTGGCGGCCAAGAACGCGATTCTGATCGTGGAGTTTGCCCGGCGCCGGCGCGAAGAAGGCCTCAGCATCGTCGACGCCGCAATGGAAGCGGCGCGGCTTCGGCTGCGACCGATCCTGATGACCGCCTTCGCCTTCATCCTCGGCGTGCTGCCGCTGATGTTCGCCACAGGTGCGGGTGCCGCAAGCCGGCAGTCGATCGGCACCACCGTCTTTGGCGGCATGGTCGCGGCGACGATCCTGTCGCTGGTGTTCGTGCCGGTCTTCTATGCGGTGATCGAGCAGCTGCGCGAGCGCCGCAGCGAGAGCGAACCGGTTTCCGAAGCGACCGAACAACCAACTGCCGAACCCGCCTTCGAGCCCCTGGCCGAAGCGGCTGAATAGGACTGGAGAATTGATCATGCGTAAATGGAAAATCGCGCTGGGAACGGCCGTCGCCCTTGGGGCGATTTCGGTGGCGAGCGTTCACCTGCTCGACATGGGCAGCCTCAGCCTCAACGCCGGCACAGCCGGGGCGGCAACACCCAAGCCGGAAGCCTTCGTCATGCCGGTGCCGGTGGTGAGCGTCGTCAAGAAGACGATCCCGATCTATCTCGACTACGCCGCCCGGGTGGAGCCGATCCGCAGCATCACGCTGCAGGCGCGCGTGCCGGGTTATCTGCAGGAGCAGGTTGCCATCGACGGCAGCGACGTTGCGAAGGCCGACCTTCTCTACAAGATCGCGCCGGAGGATTTTCAGGCTGCCCTCGAGCAGGCGAAGGCGCTTATCCAGCGCGACACGGCGACGCTCGACTATGCGCGCTCCAATCTCGGGCGCGGCAGCGAACTCGCCAAGAGCGGCTATCTCGCCAAGGACGTGTTCGACCAGCGCACCAGCACCTTGCGTGAGGCTCAGGCCTCGCTCGCCGTGAACCAGGCCGCCTTGCGGACCGCCGAGCTCAATTTGAGCTATACCGAAATCCGTGCCCCGTTCGCGGGACGCATCGGACGCAGCCAGGCTTCCGTTGGAACGCTGGTCAGCGTTGCCGGCACCGTGCTCAATTCGCTGGTGCAGCTCGATCCGATCTACGTCACCTTCAATCCGAGCGAAACGGACCTGACACAGATCGAGGAAGCCCGGGCCGCGGGACCGATCAGTGTCGACGTCCTGCTTCCCGGTGAAACGGAACCGCGCCAGAAGGGCGATCTTACCTTCATAGACAACACGATCGATCGCTCGACCGGCACGATCACGGCACGGGCGACGATCGGCAACGGCAAGTTCACGCTGCTGCCCGGCCAATATGTCCGCGTCCGGCTGCACGTCAAAGAGCAGCCGGATGCGCTGATGGTACCGCAGACGGCACTCGGCTCAGGCCAGCTCGGCAAATACCTCTATGTCGTCGGCAAGGACAACACGGTCGACCAGCGTATCGTTTCGCTCGGACCGACCAATGGCGATCAGGTCGCCATCTTGAGCGGTGTGGCCGAAGGCGACCGGGTGATTACCGGCAATCTGCAGAAGATCGGCCCGGGAATGCCGGTCTCGCCGCTGCCCGAGAAACCGGCCACCTGATAACCCCCATCAGGTCCGGTTCCGCGGCGCCCTCGGCTCCCACGCCAAGGGCGCCGTTTTTGCTATGTTTCGTTCTACGCAACTCCTTGGGGAAAACGCAACGTACGCCGGCTTCGAGAAGCCGGTGTGATGTTCAGCGATGAAGAACGGGTCGGTCTTTGCGGCCGTGCGGCCTGACGGCCTTGCCGGCGCCGCAAGCCAGCCGGCCAAGCGGAAGTCAAGAAATCCACAACCCGCCTCTTGTCAGATTGTCGACAATCTGCTTGTCTTGATTTCGGTTCCCTGGAGCAGCCGAATGGCAAAGCTGGATTTCAGTCCGATCGCGGATACGACACGCAGGGCCGAGATCGTAGGGCTGCTCCGGCGGGCGATCCTGACCGGCCAGCTGGAACCTGGACAGAAGCTCAACGAACTCAGGATTTCCGAGCAGATGCGGGTGAGCCGCGCGCCGCTGCGCGAGGCGATGCGCGAGCTGGTGCAGGAAGGCATCCTGACCAGCATTCCCTACGCCGGAACCTTTGTCATCGACGTCACCGCCAAGGACATCGACGACGCCTATTCGCTCAACAAGGTGCTCGACGAGTTCGCCATCGCGCGGACCTGGCCGCTTCGCGACCAGCGCTTCTTCGACGAACTCGACCGGCGTCATGCGGCGGTGAAGCAGGCGACGCGCGAACTGGACACGACGCGGCAGATCGAAACAGCGCTGCAACTGCATGGCCTGATCCACGAATGGGCCGACAATTCGGTGCTGCTTGAAACGTGGCAACGGCTGACCAGCCGGCTGCAGATGTATTTCGCGTTGCACCAGCGGGCGCGCAACGAGCCGGTGCCTGCCGAAGATGCTCACGAGACCTATGTACGGCTGCTCAAGGGCAGCGACATGCGCGCCGCACAGCGCCACGCCAAGGAGCATATCGACCTGGATTTCGAAGAACTGCTCGCCTATGCGCGCGGGCTGGAACAGCGCGGCTCAAAGGGCGCCGGCGCCGATCGTGCCGGCCGACCTAGAGGCGGCTGAGCCCGACAAATTTGACGGACATCCCGGAACACAGACAACGGACAGAAAACGTGCAGATCAAAACCATCAAAGCCTACCATGTCGTGCAGCCCTTCGTTGACGGGCTTTACCGCATGTCCAAGGGGCGCGTCGCCGATGCGTTCGACGCGGTGATCGTCGCCGTCACCGCCGATAGCGGGCTCACCGGCTGGGGCGAGATGGCGCCGCTTGGCAACTTCTATTCGGCTGCCTTCGCTGCGGGTACTCGCGCCGGTGTCGTCGAGATCGCGCCGCATCTCATTGGCCATGACCCACGCGGGCTAGCCAGTATCAACAGGCTGATGGACACCGTGTTCAAGGGCCATCCCTACATCAAGTCGGCGCTCGACATGGCATGCGCGGATCTCGCGGCGCGCGCCGTCGACGTGCCGCTGGTCACCCTGCTCGGTGGGCGCGAAAGCGAGACGGCCGAACTCTACAAGGTCGTCACCCACGGCACCGTCGACGCGATGGCCGCACTCGCCAAGCGCATCGTCAACGACGGCTTTCATCGGCTGCAAGTCAAGGTCGGCGGCAACGTCCATGACGACATCGAACGCGTCACAGCCGTCGCCGCCGCCGTGCCGAAGGGCACCGTCATCTTCTGCGACGCCAATGCCGGCTGGACGCCTTACCAGGCGCGCCAGTTCGCCGATGCGACGCGCAACATCGACTACACGTTCGAGCAGCCCTGCACGACGATCGACGAATGCCTGTCGGTGCGCCGCTCGCTCGACAAGCCGATGGTGCTCGACGAATCCGTCGCCTCGCTTGACGATATGCTCGACATCCATCGCAAGGGCGCCGCCGATGGGCTGACGCTGAAGATCTCACGCTTCGGCGGCGTCACCAAAACGCGCCAGATCCGCGACCTTGCCGTCGACCTCGGCTTCATGATCACGGTCGAGGACACTGGCGGCGCCGAGATCGACACATCGGCCATGGCGCATCTGTCGCTGTCGACGCCGGAGGAGCGCCGGCTGCACGCCATCGCCTTTCACGAATGGGTGACGGTGCGCACCGCATCCAACATGCCGCCGGTTTCGGGAAGCCGTATGGGCATTCCGGATGGGCCGGGCCTCGGCATCGATGTCGTTCCCGGCCTGCTCGGTGCGCCCTTCTTCGAAATCGGCAGCTGAGCTGCAATAAGGTTGCACCGAATCAACCTGAATATGCCGCGTCCTTCTAACTGCGGAGGCACGGCCGTGTGGATTGACCGCTCATCCAATCGTCTTCGGCCGATTGCAGAGCGACAATACCCAATTGCCGGTTGAAATATTTTTCATTTGCAAATAGAAATGTTCAAAACGCTGATTTGGACGCTGCGGCGCGTCAGGAACTGGAGGAAGCGACATGTCCCATCCGCAATTTGCAGCGGAACTTCTGCAGCGCGCTGAACAGCAGGGGCCGATCACCATCGGGCTTGCCGGCGCCGGGCAGATGGGCACCGACATCGTCGTCCAGGTCGCGCTGATGCCGGGCATGCGGATCGGCGCCATTTCTGAAGTCAGGCCGCAGGCAGCGATCGACGCGGCGCTGCTCGCTGGCCATGACCATTCCGACATCGTTCAGGCCGGCAATGCCGCGGCGATCGACCGCGCCATCGAGGCGGGCAAGATCGCGGTGACCGAAGATTTGCATGCGCTGGCGGCGGCCGGCCGGATCGACGTCATCATCGACGCAACGGGCAATCCCAATATCGGCACGCTGTTTGCGCTCGAAGTAATGAAGAACGGCAAGCATATCGTCATGCTCAATGTCGAGGCCGACATCACCATCGGCCGCTTCCTGAAGGAGGAGGCACGCAAGGCCGGCGTCGTCTATACCGGTGCCGCCGGCGACGAGCCCGCCTGCACGCTGGAGATCATCGGCTTTGCTAAAAGCCTCGGCTTCAACATCATCGCCGCCGGCAAGGGCAAGAACAATCCGCTGAAAATCGACGCCATGCCGGCCGACTACGAGAAGGAGGCGGCCGAGCGCAACATGAATGCGCGCATGCTGGTCGAATTCGTCGACGGCTCGAAGACGGCGATCGAAATGGTGGCAATCGCCAATGCGACCGGCCTGGTGCCCGATGTGCCGGGCATGCACGGCCCGACCGCGACGCTGGAGGAGCTGGCAAGCGTGCTTTGCCCGCGCGAGGATGGCGGCGTGCTGCACCGCAAGGGCGTTGTCGATTACTCGATCGGCAAGGGTGTGGCGCCCGGCGTGTTCTGCATCATCGAGACCCGGCATCCGCGTGTGCTGGAGCGCATGATCGACCTCAAGGTCGGCCAAGGCCCCTATTTCACGATCTTCCGGCCCTATCATCTGACCAGCCTGGAAGTGCCGCTGTCGGCGGCGCGCGCGGTCGTCTACAAGCGTGCCGACATGGAGCCGCTCGACCATCCGGTCGCCGAGGCGGTGGCGGTTGCCAAGAGCGATCTCGGCGTTGGCCAATCTCTCGGCATGATCGGCGAGAACGACTATCGTGGCTTCGCCATGACCTGGGAGGATGCGCGCGCCCGCGGCGCCCTGCCGCTCGGCCTTGCTGAACGCGCCAAGGTGGTCAAGCCGCTCAAGACCGGCGACTTCCTGAGCTATGAAAATTGTGTACCCGACGATTCGATGGTGATAACCCAGATCCGCCGCCGTCTCGACCAGTCAGACGGACGGTTCGCCACCAACGCGGCCTGACCCCGCCGGATCTCCGCCTGATGGAAGATGTCGTAATCGGGATCGACGCCTCGACCACGGCCGTGAAGGCAATTGCCTTCTCGCGCGACGGCGAGGAGCTGTTCCAGGCGCGCGAGCCGTACCCGCTTTCAAATCCGAAGCCCGGCCATTTCGAGCAGGACGCCGAACATTGGTGGACGGCGCTGCTTGGCGCATTGAAGCAGGTCACCGAGGCGGTCGGCGCTGCGCGGGTGGCGGCGATCTGCATCGCTCATCAGCGCGAGACCTTCACGCTGGTGGACAGCGCCGGCAAAGCACTCATCCCGGCGATCCTGTGGCTGGACGAACGCGCCCGTCCGCAGGTTACCAGGCTTTCGGCCGAACTCGGCCGCGAGGCGATCCGCGACTGGAGCGGCAAGCCGCCGGACCCGACGCCGGCACTCTACGCCATCGCCTGGCTTGCCGAGCACCAGCCGCAAGTGCTTCGCCAGGCAGCGGCGCTGGTCGACGTGCATGGATTCTTCGTTCAGCGACTGACCGGGCGATTGGTCACCAGCACCGCAAGTGCGGATCCGCTCGGGCTGCTCGACGTCGAGAAAGGTACCTGGCATCCCCGCCTCGTTGCGGCCGCCGGACTGCAGATGGAGCAATTGCCCGAGTTGGCCGCGCCGGGCGCAATTTGCGGCGGGCTTTCCACAACCGCTGCGCAACTGACCGGCCTGAAGGCTGGCACGCCGGTTGTGGCAGGAGCCGGTGACGGGCAAGCTATGGGCCTCGGCATGGGCGTCTACGGGGAAGGCAAGAGCTATCTCTCGCTCGGCTCCGGCGTGGTCAGCGGCTGCTATTCCGGCAAGGTGAAAACCTCGGACGCTTTTCGAACGCTGGTCTCGCCGACCGGCTCCGGTTTCATGCTTGAGACCGTGCTGCGCTCGGGCATGCAGCTGGTCGACTGGATCGTTCGCACGACCGGTTCGCCATCGGCGGCAGCGCTGGAGAACGCGGCGCTGGATGTTGCTGCAGGCAGCGACGGCCTGCTCATCATGCCCTATTGGGCCGGCGTCATGAGCCCCTATTGGGACGGTGCGGCGCGCGGCGCCATTGTCGGCCTGTCGCTGGACCACCGGCCGGAGCATCTCTTCCGCGCTGTCCTGGAAGGCATCGCCTTCGAGCAGGCCGTCGCCACCGAGGCCATGGAAGCCCAGGCCGGCGGACCGGCGGCGATGATTGCCGCCGGCGGCGGCACCAATTGCGCGCTGCTCATGCAGATCATGGCAAGCGTGCTCGAGCGGCCGCTCTCGGTCTCGCCGGTCAACGAAGCCGCCGCGCTCGGCGCTGCCATGCTGGCGGCAGCGGCTATCGGCTGGTTTGCCTCGCCGGAAGCCGCAGCAGAGGTAATGGCTGCCGCTCCCACCAGGCATGTCGATCCGGTCGACGGGCTTGTCGCCGTCTATCGCGACCGCAAGGCAATCTACCGCGACCTTTACCGGGCGACGCGCGATATCCACACCCGCCTCGGCGCTCTCGGCGAAATCTAGCGGTTGAGCAGGCCCTTTGCCGCGTCTTCGTCGGTGATCAGAACCGATACCTTGGTGTTGGCGAGCGCAGCCCGCATTACCGCTACCTTCTCGCTGCCTCCCGACACCAGGATGATGCTCGGGATATCCGACAGATCCTGCAGCGGATAGGCGCAGACGCGGCGGTTGACCTCGTGGTCGACCGGGCGGCCCTCGGCGTCGATGAAATGACACAGAATATCGCCGACGGCACCGGCCGCCTGCAATTCCTCCAGTTCGCTTGGCTTGATGAAGCCATAATTGGCGATCGGGCTGTCGTTGGAAAACGAGCCGACGCTGAGCACGGCGATGTTTGCCCGGCGTGCGCGGAAGACGACGTCCTGAACGCTGCGCTGGCTCATGAAGGCGTCGCGCTGCTCCGGCCTGTCGGCATAGACCGGCACCGGCAGCAGGAAGCACTCCGCACCAATCTTTTCGGCGAAATCCCAGGCGCTTTCTGTCGGGTTGAGCGGCTGGGCATGGGTGAGGCCGCCAAGCATCGAAACCACCGTCGTCCTGGCGATGGGCCGCCGCGGCAATTCATTGATGGCGAATTTCAGTGTCCGCCCCCAGCCCAGCGCGATGACATCGCCGGCATTCACATGGTCGGCCAGGTAGGCGGCAGCGGCGTGGCCGATCATCAGCGGCGCATTGCTTCGGTCGGCTGCCGACGGCACGACCACGGCCTGGCTGAGCCCGAACCGCTGCTTCAGGCTTTCCTCCAAAATCACGCATTCGACGACGCTGTCACGGATGCGAAACTGGACGACCCCCTCTTCGCGGGCGGCGGAGAGAATGCGATGCACCTTGATGCGGCCGACGCCGAGAATTTCGGAAATCCGTTCCTGTGTAAGACCCTCGACGTAATAGTGCCAGGCGGCGCGGGCCTTGAGTTCAGCGTCGGGGAAGCGCGAGGCTCTTTCGTTCTCTACGATCGTCATCTGTTTGCCTTGCCGCAGCCGCCGGCTCTGCTCATGAAATTCCAATCCGGCGACTTCGAAATGCCCAAGATTTCGGAGACCTTGCGTAAGCCAAACCGGCGGACAGCGCAAACCCGTCCTCGAATGAAGCGGCAGGCCTTGACAATTTTCCGACGAACAGTTTAGCTGAACAAAATTGCATGTTAAAGATAAATTGTTCACAGGGAGGGGCCTGGTGGACAAAGTGGCCCGGTGATGCAGCGCCGGATTGCTGTGGAGGAGACAGAGTGGCTGTGAGCAACGACACAAGCAATTTGAAGGCAGGCGAGTTGAAGGCAGGCGCTGGCGCACAGGCTACGGCGGGCGCAAGGTTTTCAGCTGTCTTTGCCGGAACCATGGGTCCGCTGATCGGGCTGGTTCTGCTGTGCCTGGCGCTCTCGCTGACCACCGACACGTTCCTGACCATCCGCAACATCCTCAACGTGCTCGACCAGATCACCGTGCTCGGCATCATGGCGATCGGCATGACGCTGGTCATCCTGATCGGCGGCATCGACCTGTCCGTCGGCTCGGTGCTAGCACTGGCTTCCATGGTGATGGGCTTCGTCGCCCATCCGGACTATCTCAATCTCGGCCTGCCCGCCGGCATCGCCGCGGCCCTCGTTGTCGCCGGTCTTTGCGGCCTGGTTTCGGGCCTGCTGGTCACGATCACCAAGCTGCCGCCCTTCATCGCCACGTTGGCGATGATGTCGGTGGCGCGCGGTCTCGCCAACATGATCACCGACGGCTCGCAGATCGTCGGCTTTCCCGACTGGTTCACCAGCCTGTCGATCATCCGGCATTTCGGCTTCCTCTCGGTCACCGTCGGGCTGATGATCGTGCTTGCCGTCATTTTCGCAATCTTCCTGAACTACCGCGCCACCGGCCGTAGCCTGTACGCAATCGGCGGCAGTGCCGAAGTCGCCCGGCTGTCCGGCATACCGGTCAAGTCGCTGACGAACTGGGTCTATGCGATCTGCGCCGTACTGGCCGGTCTCGCCGGCATCGTGCTTGCCGCGCGGCTCGATTCCGTCCAGCCGAGCTCCGGCCTCGGCTACGAACTCGACACCATCGCGGCGGTAGTGATCGGCGGCGCCAGCCTGTCGGGCGGCGTCGGCTCGATCGGCGGCACCGCCATCGGCGTCCTCATCATCGGCGTGCTGCGCAACGGGCTGAACCTGCTCGGTGTCTCGCCCTTCATCCAGCAAGTGGTTATCGGCGTGGTGATCGCGCTGGCGGTGGCCACCGACACCTGGCGGCGCCGAGCACAATGAAGAATGGGGCACAATGAAGAATTGGCTCAATGAGATTCACCCGGATATTCGGGCGAAAACGGATCGGTGATCCGAAACTGGGAGTTGTTCGGCCAAGGGGCGCCGCGATGCGCGGGCAGGACAGATTGAACATCAACGGAGGAATAACATGCTGACCAAACGTTCATTGCTGCTTGCCGCCGCGGCCGTCATCCCGCTGCTTGGCCTGTCCGATATGGCCTCGGCCAAGGAGGCCAAGAAGCTCGGCCTCGCCGTCGCCAATCTGCAGGCCGACTTCTTCAACCAGATCAAGCAATCCGTCGAAGCCTATGGCAAGGAAAAGGGCATCGAGGTCGTTACTGTCGATGCCAAGGGCGATTCGGCGACCCAGGTCAGCCAGGTGCAGGACCTGATCACGCAGAACATCGATGCGCTGATCTACATTCCGGCGGGCGCCACCGCCGCCACCGTGCCGACCAAGACGGCCAAGGCGGCCGGCATCCCAGTCATCAATGTCGATCGCAACGCCGACGGCGCACCCGGCGACACCTTCATCGCCACCAACAGCGTGGCATCTGCCAAGGCGGTTTGCGACTACATCGCCAAGCAGGCCGGCGGCAAGGGCGAGTTGATCATCATCCACGGCCAGAAGGGTACGACGCCCGAGGTCGATCGCTCGAAGGGCTGCGGCGAAGCGTTGAAGGGCTATCCCGACATCAAGGTGGTCGGCGAATTGTGGAGCGAAGGCTGGCACCAGGACGAAGGCTTCAAGCTGACGCAGGATCTGTTGCAGTCGCATCCGGATGTGTCGATCGTCATCGGCCAGGCCGACGCGCTGGCGCTCGGTGCGGCGCAGGCGGTAAAGGTCGCCAATCCCGGCCACAAGGTCTGGGTTGCCGGCTTCGACGGCGACGTGGCGGCGCTCAAGGCACTAAAGGACGGCGTCTTCGACGTGACGGCAACGCAGCAGACGCAAGGCATGGGCCGGCTTGCCGTCGACGCGGCAATCAAGCTGGTGGCCGGCGAGACCATTCCCGCCGAACAGCTGCAGGATGCGACTTTGACCACCAAGGACAATGTCGAGCAGTTCATCGCCAAGCATCCTTGATTAAGACCCGTCCGGCAGCGCAACGATGTCCACCGATCCTCGCCATACGCACAGCCCCCATAACGGACTCGTCGTCAGCGGCCTCTGCAAGAGCTACGGGCCGGTGCAGGTCCTGGCCGATGCGAGCTTCGAGGTGCGGCCAGGCGAGGTCGTGGCGCTGCTTGGCGAAAACGGCGCCGGCAAGTCGACCGTCTCGAACATCATCGCCGGGTCGACGAAACCCGATGCCGGCACCATAACCTGGCGGGGGAACCCTTATTCCCCCGCCAATCCTGCCGCGGCGATCGACGCCGGCATCGGCATGATCCACCAGGAGCTGAAGCTCTTGCCCGATCTGTCGGTCGCCGAAAACGTCTATGTGGGGCGCCTGCCGATGCGTGGCGGCCGCATCGACCGCGCGGCAATGAATGCACGGGCATCGGCCCAGTTGAAGCGCCTCGGCCTCGATGTCTCGCCCGAGCGCAAAGTGCGCACGCTGCGTATCGCCGCCCAGCAGCAGGTCGAAATCGCCAAGGCGCTGACGCTCAATGCCGAGCTGCTGATCTTCGACGAACCGACGGCCGCCCTTGGCGGCGAGGAAACGGAGCTCCTGTTCCAGCAAATCCGCAAGCTCAAGGCGGAAGGCATGTCCTTCATCTATATCAGCCACCGGCTGGACGAGATCGCCCAAATCGCCGATCGCGTGGTGGTGATGCGCGACGGGCGCATCGTCGCCCGGCACGAGCGCGCCGACATTCCGGTGCGCACCGTGGTCGAGCAGATGGTCGGCCGCAGCGTCGAGCGGATGTTCCCTACGGTATCGGCGCCGGGCAACGACACGCTGCTCGAGGTCGAGAACCTGTCCTCGCCGGAACGCAGCTTTCAAAATGTCAGCTTTTCAGTGCGGGCCGGCGAAATCCTCGGCATTGCCGGGCTGATCGGCGCCGGACGCACGGAGCTGGTGCGGACGATCGCCGGTGCCGATCCGATCTCATCGGGTTCGGTGAGCGTCGCCGGCAAGCCGGTGCATCTCAATGGCCCGGCGGCGGCGATCAAGGCCGGCGTCGTTCTCGTACCGGAAGACCGCAAGGCGCAAGGCGTGGTGCTCGACCAGACGATCGGCGAGAACCTGGCGATCGGCAATTTCGACCATGTCGCGCCGAATGGCTGGGTGTTCCCGAAGGCGGTGCAGAAATTCGCCGAGGCCGGCATTCGCCGGCTCGGCGTCAAGGGCCGGCCGAACCAGGCGGTCAGCAAGCTCTCCGGCGGCAACCAGCAGAAGGTGATCATTGCCAAATGGGTGTCGCGCCCGCCCAAGGTGTTCATCCTGGACGAGCCGACGCGCGGCATCGATGTCGGCGCTCGCGCCGCAATCTATGATGTCATCGCCGACCTTGCCCGTTCCGGCATGGCGGTGGTGGTGGTGAGTTCCGACCTCGAGGAAGTGCTCGGCCTGTCGCATCGCGTGCTGGTGCTGAGCCGCGGCCGGCAACGCGGCATTCTCGACCGCAGCGAAGCGAGCAATGTCGCCGTGATGGAACTCGCCACGAGCTAGGACGGCCCATCGAAACAAAGCGCAGCAGGTGGTATCCTCCCGGGCACCAGACCGCGCGGGGCGCCAGCAACAGAGTTGGCGCCCCTTTATTTCCGGAGGACGGCGGTTGGAACAGAGGGACCGACGATGAAACTATTCGAACTTCATGGTGACGTGGCACTTGTTACAGGCGCCGGCAGCGGCATCGGCCAAGCAATCGCCATCGGCTTGGCCGAGGCCGGCGCCGACATAGCCTGCTTCGGCCACGCCTCCACAGGCGGGCTGGAGGAGACCGCGCACCGGATCACGGCACTTGGCCGCAAGGCGCTGGTGCTGAACGGCACGGTGACGTCAGAGGCCGATCTCGCGGCCGCGATCGAGCGTACGGAGAAGGAACTCGGCGCGCTGACGGTCGCCGTCAACAATGCCGGCGTCGCCGGAGCTGAGCCGGCCGAGACGCTGTCGCTGGAGAAATGGCAGAAGCTCTACGACGTCAATGTCAGCGGCGTGTTCCTGTCCTGCCAGGCCGAGGCCCGCGCCATGCTGACGCGGCGCAAAGGCTCGATCATCAACATCGCCTCGATGTCTGGCTCGATCGTCAATCGCGGCCTGACCCAGGCGCATTACAATTCGTCGAAGGCCGCGGTCATCCACATGTCGAAGAGCCTGGCCATGGAATGGGCCGATCGCGGCCTGCGCGTCAATGTCGTCAGCCCCGGCTATACGTTGACGCCGATGAACAAGCGGCCGGAGGTCGCCGACCAGGTCAAAATCTTCGAGCGCGACACGCCGATGGGCCGCATGGCGGCGCCAGAAGAAATGGTCGGCCCGACCGTGTTCCTGGCCAGCCGCGCCTCGAGTTTCGTCACCGGCATCGACCTGATTGTCGATGGCGGCTTCGTCTGCTGGTAGGAGAAAAAATGCAGAAACGATTCCAGGGAAAAACGGCGGTCATCACCGGCGCCAGCGGCGGCATTGGGGCGGCAATGGCCAGGCGCTTCGCCGCGGAAGGTGCGGCGGTCGTCGTCAGCGCCATCGACGCGCGCGTCGATGAGGTTGCCGCCGACCTGAAGGCTGCGGGCGCCAAGGTCGCATCGCTGCGCATGGACGTGACCAGGAAGGACGAAGTCGCCGCCCTCTATGACCTGGCCGAGCAACAGTTCGGCCGCGTCGACATCTCCGTACAGAATGCCGGTGTCATCACCATCGCCCGGGTCGAGGCGATGACAGAGGCCGAATGGGACAAGGTGATGGCGGTCAACACCAAGGGCGTGTTCCTGTGCTGCCAGGAGGCGATCGCGCGCATCCGCAAGCACGGCGACGGCGGCCGGCTGATCAACACCGCATCCGGCCAGGCGCGGCAGGGCTTTATCTACACGCCGCATTATGCTGCCTCGAAATTCGGCGTCGTCGGCATCACCCAGAGCCTGGCCAAGGAAGTGGCAAAGGAGAAGATCACCGTCAACGCGATCTGCCCCGGCATCATCGACACCGACATGTGGGCCTATAACGATGCGGCGTGGGGCAAGCTGATGGGCGACTACAAGCCCGGCGAGCTGATGGCCGAATGGGTGAAGAACATCCCGATGGGCCGCGCCGGCAGCGGCGAGGATGTCTCCGGCCTGGTCAGCTTTCTCGCCAGCGACGATGCGGCCTACATCACCGGGCAGACCATCAATGTCGATGGCGGCCTGATCATGTCGTGAGGATACTCGGGCGCCAGTGCCCTGTCCGAATTGCATGACCGTGACGGCATTACGCGTTGCGAGACATGAATGTTGGTATATATAATTTCATCCCATGAAACGGCTCTGGCGAGATGGGTTCGCCAGGCCGACAGCTGAGATCATGGGACCTTGATGGCTCGCATCTTTCAGAGCGCCGCCAGACCGGCGATCGATCCGCGGACTGCCTTGGCAGCAATCCATCAGCAGCCATGACACGGTCCCCTCCGGCACATCTTCACAAAATTGGGCATCATCCGCTCTGCGCCGCTTCAGCGCCGGCAGCAATCTGGCGCCAACGCCCTTGCGCAACGACCAGCTTTTCCAACACAATCAAAAAAAGACGCAAGAAGGGAACGAACGATAACTTCACCAGAGCTTGACAGGAGAACAAGCATGTCACTTCGGAGCATGATTTCGAGTTTCTCAATGGGAGCCTTAATACTTGCCGCGGCGAGCGCGCTGACGTCTTCGGCCTATGCGGCAGCGCCGGAATCCAACGACCCGATCAAGATCGCGCTGTTCGACTGGACCAGCGTCAATCTGAACGCCAAGATCCTCGGCGGCATCCTCGAAAAGCTCGGCTACACCGTCGAGTACCCGACCGCCGACTATCTCTCCAGCCTGACCACCGGCCTGACCAATGGCGACATCGATGTCGGCCTGGAATTCTGGGACACGACGGCCGGCGAGGCGATGAAGGCCTCGGACGCGACGGGCCAGACCGAACGCCTCGGCAAGCTCGGACCCAAGGCCAAGGAAGAATGGTGGTTTCCCGAGTATATGAAAGAGAAATGCCCCGGCCTGCCTAACTGGGAGGCGCTGAAAGACCCGAAATGCGCCGAAGCGTTCTCGACCGCCGAAACCGCGCCGAAGGGGCGTTATCTCGGCGGACCCGTGACATGGGAAGGTTTTGACGACGAACGCGTCGAGGCGCTGAAACTGCCCTTCACCGTCATCCATGCCGGCACTGATGCGGCGATGTTCGCCGAACTGGACTCGGCCTATCAGCGCAAGGCGCCGATCATGCTGTGGATCTATTCGCCGCATTGGGCGCCGGCCAAATACAAGGGCGAATGGGTCGAATTCCCCGACTATACGCCGGAATGCTACAACGACCCGAAATGGGGCGTGAACCCCGATGCCAAATATGACTGCGGCAAGCCGCATGGCGAGATCTGGAAATATTCCTGGGCCGGCATGAAGGACAAATGGCCGGTCGCCTACAAGGTCGCGAAAAACTACACGGTCGATACCGACGAGCTCAACAAGATGAGCGGCGAGATCGATCTCGAAGGCAAGACGCCGGAAGACGTCGCCGCCGCCTGGATCGCCGCCCACGAAGCCGACTGGAAAGCCTGGGCCGAGTGACCGTCTGACTGGAAACGCGACGACCCGGCCACTCAGGGCCGGGTCTCGATCCCCTATTCCAGAAGGACGATTGAATGAGCGATACGATTGAACAGGCGTTGAAAGCGGGCAACGATGCACGCCCGATAAAACTTGCCTGTCGCAATGTCTGGAAGCTGTTTGGCGCGGACGCGGCCAATTTCATCCGCCGGCGCGACGGCAAGGCCAGCATGACGGACATCGCCGCCGCCGGACTGGTTGGGGCGGTGCGCGCCGTCGATCTCGAAATCCGCCAGGGCGAGATCTTCATCATCATGGGACTTTCCGGGTCAGGCAAGTCGACGCTGGTGCGCTGCATGTCGCGGCTGATCGAGCCGACCCACGGCAAGGTCGAGTTTGAAGGCAAGGACCTGCTCAAGATTTCCGATGCCGCGCTGATCGAGCTGCGACGCCACCGTATGGGTATGGTGTTCCAGAATTTTGCCTTGCTGCCGCATCTCAACGTACTGGAGAACATCGCCTTTCCCTTGGGCATCCAGGGGCAGGACCGGCCGACGCGCGAGAAGCGGGCCGGTGAAGTCATCGAGCTGGTTGGCTTGCGCGGCCGTGAGCATTTCTATCCGCGCGAGCTTTCCGGCGGACAACAGCAGCGTGTTGGCATCGCCCGCAGCCTCGCCACGAAGCCGGAAATCTGGTTCCTCGACGAACCGTTCTCGGCCCTCGATCCGCTGATCCGCCGTGAGATGCAGGACGAGCTGATGCGGCTGCAGACCATGCTGCACAAGACCATCGTCTTCATCACCCATGATTTCGACGAGGCCATCCGGCTAGCCGATCGTATCGCCATCATGAAGGACGGCGAGGTCATCCAGATCGGCACGCCGGAAGAGTTGGTGGTCAACCCGGCGACCGACTACGTCGCCGAATTCACCCGCGATGTCGATCGCGCCAAGGTGATATCGGCGCGCAGCCTGATGCGCGCCTGCGACGGCGCCGAGTACGGGGGCACGGTCGCGCCGGATGCCAAGATCGCCAGTTTCTCGGCTGATATCGTCTCTGCCGGCAAGCCCTTCGCGGTGGTCAACGGCACCGGCAAGCCGATCGGCTTAGTCACGCCGCAGGCGGTGATCGATCTTCTGGCCGGCATAGAACGTCGTGGGGCCGGCGCATGACGGTCACGGCAAGCGCCAGCGCAGCGAGGCCCCGGCCGGTTCAAACCTGGCTGGCGATCTGGGCCTGCGCGCTCGCCGCCGTGCTTGTCGTCTTCCTGCTGCAGGAAAGCCTGCCCTGGGCGGTCAATTACCCGGCCGGCGCGATCGTTCCTGTCGCAGACTGGGTCGGTGCGCTGATGAACTGGGTGAAGTCGAATTTCTCCTGGCTGACCCGTTCGATCACCGCGGTGCTCGGCGTGCCGCTCGATTTCGCGCTCGCTCTTCTGGCCAAAAATTTCAAGATCGGCCATGGCGCCGATATGGTCGTGTTGCCGCGCCTGTCCTGGGTCGGCGTCTGCGCTGCCGCCTACCTTGCCGGACGCGCCGCCGGCGGCTGGAAGCTGGGTGCGCTGGCCGGCGGCTGTTTTCTCTACATCGCGCTGTTCGGGCAGTGGACCAGCGCCATGCTGACGCTGGGCTTAATCTCGATCGCTGTGCCGTTTTGCATTGTCACCGGGCTGTTCGCCGGCATCTGGGCATGGCGCAAGCCCTGGGCGGAGAGGCTGTTGATCTCCCCTGCCCTCGATCTGATGCAGACGATCCCGACCTTCGCCTATCTCATCCCGATGCTGCTTCTGTTCGGCAACAGCCCGGTCTCGGCAATGATCGCGACGGCAATTTTCGCGACGCCGCCAATGGTGCGGGCGACGATGCTCGGCCTGTCGCGGGTGCCGTCGGAGATCGACGATTTCAGCGAGATGGCCGGCTGCACGGCACGGCAGAAGCTGTGGCGGGTGCTGTTGCCGTCGGCGCGGCCGACATTGATGGTCGGCGTCAACCAGGTCATCATGCTGGCGCTCAATATGGTGATCATCGCCTCGATGATCGGCGCCGGTGGGCTCGGCTATGACGTGCTTTTGGCGTTGCGCGCGCTCAAGGTCGGCGAGGCGATGGAAGCTGGCCTCGCCATCGTCGCACTGGCGATTGCACTCGACCGGCTGAGCCAGGGGATCGCGCACAATCACGCCAAGGGCAATGTCCGCCATCAGGCCGGCACCAGCTTCTGGCGGCGTTATCCCAACCTGACGCTGGCCGTCGCCATTCTCGCCGTCACCACGCTGCTCGGCCTGTTCGTGCCGGCCTTCGCCGCGGTGCCGAAGGCGATCACCTTCACCACCGCGCCTTTGTGGAAGGCGGCGGTGAACTGGATCACCATCAACTTCTTCGACACGATCGAAGCGTTCCGCGTGGCGCTTATCCTCAACGTGCTGAACCCGGTGCGCGCCTTCTGCGAGGGCTTTCCGTGGCTGGGCGCGGTTTGTCTCCTTGGCCTTGCCGGATACCAGCTCGGCGGCTTCCGCCTCGCCGCCCTGGTCGCGGCATTGACAGCGTTCTGCGCCGTCACCGGCCTTTGGGAAAAGACCATGGCGACGGTCTATTTGTGCGGCATCTCGGCCTTTATCGCTTGCCTCATCGGCATTCCGATCGGGCTGATGGCATCGCGCAGCGACCGCTTCGAAAAGACCGTCACGCCGGTCATCGACACGCTGCAGGTGCTGCCGTCGTTCTGCTTCATCATTCCGGTGGTGATGCTGTTCAGAGTCGGCGACGTCACCGCGATGATCGCCACCGTCGCCTTCGCCGTGGTGCCGGCGATCCGCTACACCAATCACGGCATCCGGCAGGTGCCGCCGGCGCTGATCGAGGCGGCGAAGGTGTCCGGCTGCACCAGGCGGCAGACCTTCTTTCGCGTGCAGCTGCCGCTGGCCCTTCCAGAGATCATGCTTGGCGTCAACCAGACGATCCTGATGGCACTGGCGATGATCATCATCTGCGCCATGGTCGGCACCCGCGATCTCGGCCAGGAGGTGTTCATCGCCCTGTCCAAGGCCGATTCCGGCCGCGGCATCGTCGCCGGCCTGGCCATTGCCTTCATCGGCATCGTCGCCGACCGGCTGTTCAACGCCTGGACGGCGAAGGCTCGCGCAAGGCTGGGATAGTCCGGAATAGGACGGCCTCAGGAAGCTGCCGCCAAGCGCGCCGTTAACGAGGCACCGATCCCTACGCCTAAAGATATAGCCATTCGGGATGATTGCTCGCTGTTACCTCACATCGTACGGCTGTCATCGGACGGGCAGGCTTAACAGGAGAGCGAACAATGGCTATACGCGTTCCCTTTACTCCCGGTGATCTAGTAGATCGTCAACGGGGCACCGATGACGTCCTCGCAGGCGATCTAAATACAAACACCTTAATCGGCGATGCTGGCGGCAGCCTGCTAGATTTCTCGAGGGGCGGCAACGACATCTTCACGGGATCGCCATCCTCCACCACCACTGCTTACGGAGATGCCGGCGAGGATAGCTCGGACCACAGCAAGGGCGGCGACGACAGTTTCACAGGCGCCTCGCTGGGCACCTACGTCTTCTACGGTGACGTCGGCGGCAACATGTTCGTTCATGCTCTGGGCGGAGACGACAGTTTTAGAGCCGAGGGCGACTCCTTCAACACTTTTTACGGCGATGCCGGCGGCGATATGTCGGACCACAGCAAGGGCGGCAACGATACGTTGAGCAGTGAAGTGGGTAGACGGGTAGACAACACGTTCTACGGTGACGCCGGCGGCAACATGTTCGGCTTTGCTCAAGGCGGCGACGACATTTTCGTGACCAGCACTCGACAAGGAGCCGATCACACCTTTTACGGTGACGCGGGCGGCGAGATGTCCGACCATGGCAAGGGCGGCAACGACACCTTCCAGGGCTCGATAGAAGCCAATAACATTTTCTACGGTGACGCGGGCAGCAACATGTCCGGCAATGCGCAAGGCGGCGACGACAATTTCACGAGCACGACCGACTCCTTCAACACTTTCTACGGCGATGCCGGCGGCGATATGTCGGCCTACAGCAAGGGTGGCAACGATACCTTCACGGGTGGCTTCTTTTCCACCAACACTTTCTTCGGCGACGCCGGCGGCAACATGTCTGACCATGCTCAGGGCGGCGACGACCACTATACGGACCTGGGTGGGGAGATCGGGAGCAAAACTCTTTATGGCGATGCGGGCGGTGATCTTTCCGGTTTCGCCGCGGGCGGCAACGACACTTTCACGAGCGCGGGTGGCTCGGAGATAACTTTCTACGGGGACGCGGGCGGCAGTATGTTCGACCACGCGCTGGGGGGCGACGACGTGGCCGTGCTGCAAGGCACTCATAATTTGGGGTATGGCGATGCGGTCACGATGCTCGGCAGCGCTGTGGGCGGCAATGATACCCTGACTGGCGGGGACAAAAGCGCCTTTCCTGATGTTCTAAACGAGTTATACGGCGACGCGCGCTCTATGTCCGGTTCCGCCCAGGGGGGCAACGACATTCTTACCGGGGGCCACAACAGCGAAAGCGGCCAGGTCCGTAACTTCCTGTGCGGCGACGCTGTGCAAATGTCCGGTTCGGCCAAGGGCGGAAACGATACCCTGTACGCCGGGAGCGCGGCACCCGGCTGCACGGTCATCAATGACATGTGGGGCGACGGGCAACTGAGCGAGTTCGCTCAGGGCGGCAGAGACCAATTCATATTCAAGGACGATGGTTCCATGACGGTCGGAACCCAAAACACCATCTACGATTTCAGCCAGACCCAAGGCGACACTATCGTGTTTAGTGGCGTGGAGGGCGTGCAATCGTTCGATGATCTCACTATTGCGCAAACTGGAACCGACACCATCATTACCGCGGGAGTCGATCAAGTTACTCTCGCAAACTTTACGAACACGCTGACAACAAGTGACTTTTTGTTCGTCTGAGAGAATGAACACCTACCCTTTTCGAAGGAGCTGGAATGCGGTGAGAGTTCGTGCACGATAGTCGCGCGGCCGGTCGCCCAATTATGCTAGACCGGCCGATCGACAATCCAAGCCGCAGGTATGGATCACACGGCCAGGAATCTCTCGGTCAGTCGAGCCCAGAGCGCTGCGCCGACGGTCAGATTGCCGTCGTTGAAATCGTATTTCGGGCTGTGCAGGATGGCTGAATCCTCGCCGTTTCCGAGGCGCAGGAAGCAACCGGGTTTGTGTTCGAGGAAATAAGAAAAATCTTCGCTGCCGGGGATCAACGGGCAGACAGACACCTTGTCCTGACCGACGAGCTCGACAGCGACGTCTGTCGCGAAGGACGTCTCGCCCTCGGAATTGATCACCACCGGGTAGCCGCGCTCGTAATCGATCTCGACCGTTGCGCCATGCGCCTGCGCCACAAGTGCTGCGATATTGCGAATACGCTGCTCGAGCGTGTCGCGAATCTCGGCCGAGAAAGAGCGGACGCTCAGCGTGATTTCGGCGTGTTCCGGGATGACGTTGGAGGCCGTGCCGCCGTGAATCGTGCCGACGGTAACGACAGCCGTCTCGATGGGGTTGACGTTGCGCGACACCACCGTCTGCAGGGTCATGACGGTGTTGGCGGCAGCGACGATCGGGTCGACCGTCAGGTGCGGACGCGAGGCGTGGCCGCCACGCCCGGTTATCTTGATCGTGACGGTATCGCTCGCCGCCATCAGCGGCCCGGCGCGCATCAGGAACGAACCCGTCGGCGCGCCCGGATGGTTATGCAGCCCGAATATCGCATCGCAGGGAAAGCGCTCGAACAGGCCGTCGGCGATCATCGCCTGCGCCCCGCTTCCCTTGCCGGCTTCCTCGGCCGGCTGGAAGATGAGGTTCACGGTGCCGTTAAAATGCCGCGTGCGCGCCAGGTATTCGGCGGCGCCGAGCAGCATCGTGGTGTGGCCGTCATGGCCGCAGGCGTGCATCTTGCCGCTGGCCTGGCTGGCATAAGGGAGATTGGTCGCTTCGGTAATCGGCAAGGCGTCCATGTCGGCGCGGATGGCGATGCTGCGGCCGCTGCCCTGGCGCAAGCGGCCGACGACGCCGAGCCCGCCGACATTGCGCGTCACCTCGTAGCCCCAGCCTTCGAGCCGTTCGGCAACGTATGCAGCCGTTTCGTGCTCCTGGAATGAAAGCTCGGGATGCGCGTGCAGGTGCTGGCGAACCGCCGCAAGCTCGGCGGCCTTGTCGGCGAAGTCGGAAATGTCGGCGAACTGGTTGGAGGTCTTTGGCATCGAAGGTCCTTTGCCGAGCACGTAATCGTGCCGGCTTTGCTGTCAGATGAAACGGCTTAAAAAGGCCCGCGTGCGCGGGTGCCTGGGGTTAGCCAGAACCTCGTCCGGAGGCCCGGCCTCGATCACATTGCCGTCGTCCATGAACACCACCCGATCCGCGGCTTCGCGCGCGAAGCCGATCTCATGCGTGACCACGATCATGGTCAAGCCCTGCCTGGCGAGATCGCGCATGGTGGCGAGGACCTCGCCGACCAGTTCCGGATCGAGCGCCGACGTCGGCTCGTCGAAGAGCATCAATTTCGGGCGGATGGCGAGCGCGCGGGCGATGGCGACGCGCTGCTGCTGGCCGCCTGAAAGCTGGCGCGGATAGGCGTCGATCTTGTCGGCGAGACCGACACGGGTCAGCAGTTCGCGGGCGTAGCCGATCGCCTCCTTGCGGTTCTCCCGGTGGACGCCGACCGGAGCCTCGATGACGTTCTGCAGGGTCGTCATGTGTGGATAGAGATTGAACTGCTGGAACACCATGCCGATCTTGCGCCGCTGCGCGGCGATCGCCCGGTCGGAGAGTTTGTCGAGCCGGCCGTTGTGCAGCCGGTAGCCGATCTGCTCGCCGTCCACCTCAATCGACCCTTGATCGATCGCCTCCAGATGATTGATGCATCGCAGGAAGGTCGATTTGCCGGAGCCGGACGGTCCGAGAATGACCACCACCTCGCCAGGCGCGACGTCCAGGTCGATGCCCTTCAGCACCTCGAGCGGGCCGAACGCCTTGTGAACGTTGCGCGCCCTGACCAGGGGCGTGTCATGCGCGCTCATTGGCGGCCTCCAGTGTGGCGGTCGCCGTCTTCTCACGCGCGCCGCGGTCGCCGCGGCTGTAGTGGCGTTCGATCGCGCCTTGCGCGACATTGAGGACCGAGGTGATCAGTAGGTACCACAGCACTGCAACCATCAGCAGCGGAATGATTTCGAAGGTGCGGTTGTAGATCGACTGCACCGAGTAGAGCAGGTCGGCCATGGCGATGACGCTGACAAGCGACGTCGCCTTGATCATGCTGATTAGCTGATTGCCGGTCGGCGGCACGATCGACCGCATGGCTTGCGGGATGATGATTCGCCGCAAGGCCCGCGCGCGCGTCATGCCGAAGGCTTCAGCCGTTTCGGCCTGTCCCTTGTCCACCGACAGCAGCCCGCCACGAATGATCTCGGCCATGTAGGCGGCCTCGTTCAGCGCCAGACCAAGAACGGCGGCCGTCAAAGGCGTGATCAGGTCGTTGGTATTCCAGCTGGCGAAGCCGAGGGAAATGCGCGGAAACAGCGTCGAAAGGTTGTACCACAGGATCAATTGCACCAGCAGCGGCGTTCCGCGGAAGAACCAGATGAACAGGCCGGAGAGAAAGGATGCCAGCCTGTCGTTCGACATGCGCGCGATGGCGAGCAGCAGGCCGAGCACGATGCCCAGGATCATCGCCACGACCGTCAGGCCGAGCGTTACGGAAAGCCCCTGCATGACCGTCGGATCGAAGAAATACTGGGCGACCACGGGCCAGCCGAAATTCGGGTTGACCGCGACGATATAGGCGAAGCCGGCGGCGACGGCGACGGTGAATGCCCAGAGCGCCAGCCGGACGAGCGGGAATGGCCGGTGGGCTCGTTTGACGTCGCGCAGCGCGTCGTCGGGACGTCGCGGCAGCCCGGCCGCGTAGGCAGCGGTCGCGTCGGTCATGGCAGCCTCTACTGGCCCTGGTTGATGCCGGGCGCGTCGATCATGTTCTTCTCGAGGCCCCACTTCTTCATCACCGCGGCGTAGGTGCCGTTCTTCATCAGGATCTTGAAGGCGTCGAGCAGCACGCCGCCCAGCGGCGAACCCTTCTTGACGACGGCGCCTTGGTAGATGTCCTTGAAGCCGTTGGCCTGGCCGACCCCGGCGAGTTCCAGCTGGCCCTTCGCCTGCTCGACGAAATAGGTCAGCGGCGCCTGCGAGGAGAAGAATGCGTCGGAGCGTTTCGACCGGACGGCCAGTATCGAGCTCGGCTGGTCGGTGAAGGATTGCACCTCGACGGCCGGCTTGCCCCCCTCGGTGCATTTCTGCGCCTGCTGCTTGATGACCTTTTCGGCCGAGCCACCCGACATGACGGCGATGCGCTTGCCGCACGCGGTGTCGAGCGAGGTGATGCCTTGCGGGTTGCCCTTCTCGACGGCGAAGACGACGTATTCGCGCACCCAATCGATGAAGTCGTTGGATTTCTGCCGGTCGGGATAGTCGCCGACAGGCCCCATCGCGAACTGATAACGGCCGGCATTGATGCCGCTCAGCAAAGCCGGCAGGCCGGCGACCGAGGCATGATCGACCTCGACGCCGAGCAACTGGCCGATGGCGTCCGAAATGTCCTTGGTCGCCCCGGACAGTTCCGTGCCGGTGACGATCTCATAGGGCGGGAACGAGCCGTTGTTGACAGCCGTGATCTTTCCCGCCGTGCGGATCTCTTCCGGCAGCCGGGCGCGCAAGTCTTCGTTCACCGATTGCTTTTGGACGTCCTGGGCAAAGCTGGCCTGCGCCAGCATGGTGACGAGCGAGGCGAATATGAAGCTGATTGTCCTCATGGCATTCTCCTTCGTGTTCTTCGTTGCGTTGTCAGGCTGCGGTGGCCCGCGACCTGGCCTCGAAAGGAAACAAGGCTTCGGCGGAAATCGGTTCCGCCAGAATGCCCTGGGCATGGAGCTCGGTGACGAAATCCTCGATCATGCGCCGGTTGGCCGGCAGGCCGCTGGCGTTCCAGGAGGCAGGCAGGTCGCGCCCCGCATGAAGCAGCTCCTCGAGGATCCAGGGCGAGGTGTCGGCATATTTTCGGCGCTTTGCCGTCCAGACGCGCTGGCTTTCGTCGATCAGCCTGGCGAGTTCCTGCGGCAGCCAGGGATGTTCCCTGGCCATTGCAGCCTTGACGGCGACCAGATGCATGCCCGGCACATAACCGACGTCGGCGAAATAGGCGCGTTCGGCCGCGCGAAAATCGCGCAGCACTTGCCGGAAGCCGGAAGCCCGGCCGAAAAAGCCGTCCGGCATGAAGGGCGTGAAAACGGCGTCGAGCTCGCCTTGCGCCAGCAGCTCCATCATCGGGCGTTCGCCCGGTGCTGCTTCGATGCGCCCCGGCCTGCCGAATCCGTCGAGGCGGTCGGCGATCGGGTGCTCGGATGTCAACCGGCCGGCAAACCAATACGCATCCTCGATGCCGACGCCCTCCCGGCGAAGCGCCCCGCGCGTCCACGTGTTGCCGGAATCGCGCCAGCCGGTGACGCCGATACGTTTGCCGGCAAGGTCGGAAAGCTGCTCCAGCGGACTGTCCTCGACCGTGATGATACAGCGATGGCGAAAGCCGCGCATAATGAAACACGGTAGTCCAACCACCGTATCGACGCCCAAAGCCATGGCCGACACATAACGGCTGAACGAGACCTCCGCCGCATCGTAGTTCGGATCGGTGCCGAGATCCGCGATCAGCGTGGCGACGCGGTCAACCTTCACCGACAGGCGGTTGCAGGCGACGTCACCCAGGACCAAGGGAGTGAGATAGTCCCAATCGCGGGTGGCTATAGTGATCGAAACGGCCATCGGCATGAACTTCAAAGCTATGTTTGACCGGCGATAGGTAAATGTTTATTTTCTGCCGATCAAATGTTATTATGTTATTGAACATTAGCTTCAACGGTCGCCGATGCCGATGGATTTCGATGCAGGATGGTTCGCCGAGCGCCTTGGCGACCGCACGACGCGCGGCATCGCCCGCGAGACCAGTGCGCTGATCAGAAACGGCGCGCTGCCTGTCGGCGCAAAACTTCCGCCGGTGCGCGATCTGGCCTATGTGCTTGGCGTCAGCCCAGCGACGGTTTCGCAGGCGTGGAGCGAGTTGCGGCGCTACAAGATCATCGGCGGCCGCGGACGCAACGGCACCTGGATCATGGGCAACCGCTTTGCCGCCCGGCCCGAGCGCCACATGAGCGGCGGCAATTACGGACAGGATGTTCTGAACCTGGCGATCGCGGAGCCCGATGTGAGGCTCTTGCCGCCACTCGACATCGCGCTGGCGCACGGTGCGCGCGCCGAAAAGCTCAACAGCTACGAGCGGGTGCGCATCCTGCCCGAGCTGGAGGCCGCAGTGCGCCCGTCATGGCCGTACGATCCCGGCGCGTTCCTGGCCACCAATGGCGGTTACAACGCGATCTACACCTTGCTGCATGCGCTGGTCCCGCCGGGAGCGCCGGTCGCTATCGAGAACCCGACGGCGCTTCGCCTGCTCGACATCCTCGAAGATCTCGACGTACCGATCATTCCGGTGGATTGCGACGGTGAGGGCCCCTTGCCCGACGCGCTCGCCAGCGCACTGCGGCAGCGGCCGGTCGCGTTCCTGTTCCAGCCGCGCGTCCATTCGGTGACCGGCGCCTGCATGTCGCCGGAGCGGCTGGAAGTCATCGGCGACCTGCTCGCCGGTACCGATGTGTTGATTGTCGAAGATGACGGCGTTGGCGACATTGCCTCGGCGCCGCGCATTTCGCTGGGTCGGCGCTTTCCCGATCGCGTCGTCCACATCCTGTCCTATTCCAAGACCCATGGCCCTGACCTGCGGCTCGCCGTCCTGTCCGGATCGGCGACGATCGTCGAGCAGATCCAATCCTACCGCAGCTTCAGCTCGGGATGGACCAGCCGCATCCTGCAGGCGGCCACTGCCTGGCTGCTGCAAGACCCGGCCACGGCCGCCCTGGTGGAGCGGGCGAAGCAGGTCTACCGCCGCCGCCGCGAACGGCTCGCCTGCGAACTGGCCAAACGCAATGTCCTGATCGACGCCGGACACGGTCTCAGCGTCCTCATTCCGGTTGCTTCGGAACCTTACGCGATGGTCACGCTGGCCGCCCACGGCATCGCGGTCCATGCTGGAGCGAAGTTTTCGACCGGAAAAACGAACGCCGTCCGCGTCGCGACCAGCATTCTGGACGAGGAGCACCTCGAGCACGTCGCAAATTCCCTGGCGCTTGCAGCCGACCCGGCGCGGGAAGTTGTCTGAGGAAAGGCAATCGTCGTTCGGGCTGCCTACTCCGCCGCCACGCCCTTCACCTCGAGATAGCTCTCCATCGAATCGTCCATCGCCTGCAGCCAGGGCGTATGGTGCAAAGGCGCCATCGTGCCGGTCATCAGCGAGCGGTAGGCATGGTCGCGGAAGCCCATAATGTCTTCCGCCTTGTGGTGCTCCCACTCCATGAAGGTCCGATTGACGGCCTCGACGTCGAAGCCCGGATAGTCGGTCTGCTCCATCAGCTCTCGGGTGTAGTCGCCCTGGAACCAGATCATCTGCTCGGCGTCTTCCAGCGTCTCCTCGCGTGCCCGCCATTTCCGGCCGTGCTCCGCCATCGCTTCGGCCGACGGCAGCTTGATGCGACCCATGATGACGTCGCGGGCGAACCAGGCCTGCGCGTCGAACATGTTGAAGGTGTAGAACTGGTCCTGCATGCCGATATAGAAAAGCTTCGGGTTCTTCTCCCAGACGACGCCCTCGTAGAGCCCGTCCGGCCACATGCGGTTGGCGGTCTTCAGCTTCAAATCCTCGGTGAGGAACGGGAAGGAATGGAGATAGCCGGTGCACAGGATGATGGCGTCGACGTCTTTGGTGCTGCCATCCTTGAAATGCGCGGTCTTGCCGACGACCTTCTGCAGCAGCGGCACTTCCTTCCAGTTCTCCGGCCATTTGAAGCCCATCGGCTTCGAGCGGTAGCTCGAGGTTATCGATTTGGCGCCGTATTTGTAGCATTGCGAGCCGATGTCCTCGGCCGAATAGGAGCGGCCGATGATCAAGATATCCTTGCCCTTGAATTCCATCGCGTCGCGGAAATCGTGGCTGTGCAGGATGCGACCATTGGAAGTCGAGAAGCCCTCGAAATAGGGAACGTTGGGCACGGAAAAATGCCCCGAGGCGACGACGACATTGTCGAACTCTTCCGAATAGGTGACGTCGTTGGTGCGGTCATGCGCGGTGACGGTGAATTTTTTCGTCGTGTCGGAGAAGGTGACCATCCGCACCGGGCTGTTGAAGCGCACCCATTGGCGCACGCCGGATTTTTCGACGCGGCCCTTGATGTAGTCCCACAGCACGGCACGCGGCGGGTAGGAGCCGATCGGCCGGCCGAAATGCTCCTCGAACGTGTAGTCGGCGAATTCGAGGCATTCCTTCGGGCCGTTCGACCAGAGGTAACGGTACATCGAGCCATGCACCGGGTCGCCGTGCTCGTCGAGGCCGGTGCGCCAGGTGTAATTCCACAGGCCGCCCCAGTCGGACTGCTTTTCGAAGCAGACGATCTCGGGAATATCGGCGCCCTTGTCGGCGGCCGACTTGAAGGCCCGGAGTTGGGCCATGCCGGACGGCCCGGCTCCGATGACGGCAACACGATGTTTCATGCGGGCCTCCAGATCTCATTTCTCTAACGAAACAAATTTCACTGACAGGACAGTAATTGCCCCTTCGATGCTGTCAACAGGGCTTGTCGCGAAACCGCGCTTCGCCGAGCTGGATTTCTAAACCACGTGGATGCTCGGGCGAAATCCGGTCATTGCGCAATTCGGCTTGCCGTGAGAGTTGCGCTTCTGTATCGGCACCGAATATGTTCACCGTGAGTGAAATGAATCGGCAAGGTCCGGGGTGGCGAAATGGCGAAAAGAGCGTCCAATCTGAAGCAAGATGCCGGCGCCGCGGCGGGCAAAGCCAAACCCGCCGTGATCGAGCCGCGCAAGATACGCGTGCCGCTCACCCAGAATCCGCACGCCATTCGCGACACCCGCGAAAAAGTGCTTGAGGTCGCGATCGGCCGCGAGGTGCGGGCATTCCGCAAAAAGCTCGGCATCACCGTCGCCGATCTGGCTGCCGCCACCGACATTTCGCTCGGCATGCTGTCGAAGATCGAGAACGGCATCACCTCGCCATCGCTGACCACGTTGCAGGCGCTGTCGCGGGCGCTCGGCGTTCCCGTCACCGCCTTCTTCCGCCGTTTCGAGGAGGAGCGCAGTGCCGTCTTCGTCAAGGCCGGCGAAGGCCTCGACGTCGAACGCCGCGGCACGCGCGCCGGCCACCAGTACAATCTGCTCGGCCATATCGGCTCCAACACCAGCGGCGTCGTCGTCGAACCCTATCTGATCACGCTGACCGAGGATTCCGACGTGTTCCCGACCTTCCAGCACGAAGGCATGGAATTCCTCTATATGCTCGAGGGCGAGGTGGTTTACCGGCACGGCAGCAATCTCTACCCGATGAAGCCCGGCGACAGCCTGTTCTTCGACGCCGATGCGCCGCACGGACCGGAAGTGCTGAGCGTTCTGCCGATGCGCTATCTGTCGATCATCTGCTACCCGCAGAGCGCGGGTTAGCGGAGCTCGATCTCCCCCTTGGTCGCCTCGTGAAGGAGATCGGCGGCTTCGCGACGGCTACTCTTTTGCAACGTTGGTGATCAGCGAAAGCTGAGGTGACATCCAATCTCCCCTCTGTTTGGACCGGGGACATCGCGAACAGCTGTGCGAGGACATCGCGAACAGTTTGCCATCCTATCGTTGGCTTGCATTGAGGTCGA
>NZ_JAMYSP010000020.1:0-116022 GCF_040322015.1 Mesorhizobium sp. M0208
AGCCAACGATAGGATGGCAAACTGTTCGCGATGTCCTCGCACAGCTGTTCGCGATGTCCCCGGTCCAAACAGGGGGGAGATCGGCTATCACCTCGACCTTCGCCAAATCTCCAACGTTCAGGACGAGCGGAGCGCTGAAACTGCTAATCTCCCCCCTTGCGGGGGAGATGGCCGGCAGGCCAGAGGGGGGTGCTGTCCCGCCAACGTCTCGAAACTACTCCCCCTTTTTCCAGGGCAGGCTCCAGCGCACTTTCTCCAGCGTCGCCCTTGCCTCGGCCGAGTCCGGGTCGGGCTCTGTCTCGCGATAATGCGCCGAGCCCTCAGGCGGGTAGTCAAGCGTGTTGTTGAGGGCGAATTTGTCGATCTGGCTGAAGTCGGGGAAAGGCAGATTTTGCGCCTCGCGCCAATCGCCGACCCTTTTCTCCGCGGCGATGCGTTTTTCGTCGTCGACCGGAAGGTCGGTGGCTCTGTATTCCAGTGACGAAGGGAAGGCGAACTGTGCGCCGGCATCATCCATGACGTTGATCATGGATAACAGGATGTCCTCGCGGATGGCTTGAAAATCGGCCACGTCGGCGGTTTTGATATAAGTGAACACGTCGATATCGAGCGAATAGGCGCCGTAGCCGGCAAAGCGCACGCGGCACGGCTCATCGATAACGCGCGGATGGGCAATCAGCAGCTTGCGCAGCTCGGCCAGGACGTAACGCAGCTGATCGGGCGTCGTTTCGTAGCGCAGCTGCAGCGTCGTCGCGAACCGGGTGCGGTCGCGATGGGCGTAGTTCTCGATCTGCATGCCGGCGAAATCCGAGTTCGGCACCGAGATGATGGTGCGGTCGAGCGACCTGATGCGCGTCGAGCGCATGCCGATATGCTCGATTGTGCCGGACTGGTCGCCGAACTTGCAGAAGTCGCCTACGCTTACCGGCCGGTCGGCATAGAGCGTCAGGCCGGAGAGGAAGTTCTGCAGCGTCGGCTGCGCGGCCAGCGCCACCGCCAGACCGCCGATGCCGAGACCGGCGATGACGCCTTCGTATGGGATGGCGAGCACTTCGGCCAACAGCAGGAAGGCGACGACGAGCACGGCGACGCGCGCGACGCCGGTGGACAGCGAAATCAGCGTGTCGTGATAGCCGGGCACTTGCCACAGTCCGCGATAGTGTTCGGCGACCTTGCCAATCAGATGCCAGACCACCGGCACGGCGCCGATCACGATCAGGCTCCAGGCGATTGCCTTGACCGGGGCGGCGACCACTTGTGGCAGACCGAGCGGGCGCAGCGTCAACAGCAGGAAGAAGCCAAGCACGATCGAGCGCACCGCCCATTCGACGATGCGGAAGAAGGCCGGGCTGTCCGTCCTTCGCACAAACAAGGAAATCAGCGCATTGGCGATGAAGCCGAAGACGATGCCGGCCAGTGCGGCAAGGCCGAGCATCCACCATTGCCAGTGCTCCATCGGGCCGGCGCGGGTGAGCAGGCCGGGGCTGATCTCGCGGGCGAGGCCACGGGCGATAAAGAACGGGTCGGTGCTGGCGAAGGCGGCGAATTCCGGCGCCACCGGCACGTCTTCGACGTCGGCGTAGAGCGCGCGGATGTGGGCGAGCGTCTCGGGCGTGAACTGCCAGATCTTGCGCTTGCCGGTGCCGTCGGGGTCGGTCTCGACCGGGCCGATGACGATGTTGCCGGCGGGATGCTCGAAATAGACGAAGGGGGTGTTGCTCTTCGGATCGTCGGGGATCTCCTGCCAATAGACGTAGCCGATGCGGTCGATGACCTTTTTGAGATAGCGCTCGAGCAGGAACGCCTCGTCGCCGCGCACGGCCTGACTGTAGTTGCGCAGGTCGAGCGCCGCCTGGGCCGGGTCGCCGGCTTCGGTGAGGCCGCTCAACAGTACCTTGAACGTGTCGCGCGGCGAGGCGAGCCTGCTCGGATCGTCGATCATGTCGACGGCTTCGCCACGCGCTTCCTGGAATTCGGCGAGCTTTGCCTGGAGCTCGCCAAGTGGCGGCCCCACGATGAACCAGTCGCCATTCCTGCGGCGAAATGTGACGTCGAAGGAGACCCTGGTGCCGTATTGCGGCAGCGTCGCCGTCACCTCGTCGCTGGAAATAATGTCATGCGGCAGGCTCCACAGACGGAACGTCGCGTTGTCGATGACGGTGAACAGCAGCTTGGTGTAATCGGGCATGTTGAGGCCGCCGCGGTCGGCCTCGGTGACGTCGACGAGACCGGCCGCCAGGCCGGCAAGACCCATGCCGCCGCCGGTGGCGCGCGGGACATTGTCGGCGCCGCTCTCGTTCATCGTCTGCAGGAACGAGCGCATGGTGCTCATCGGGCTCGACTGGTCGACACGCACGTCCTCGACGGCGCTGACGCGCACACCTGTCCACCATTCGGCGGTGGCGGCATCGAAGCGGCCCATGAAGCTGCCGCCGTCAGGCGACTGGACGAAGGTGAAGGCGCCCTGGCGGTCGCCTTCGAACCAGTGGCCGACAAGCTTGTCGCCTTCGGCCTTGGCCTCGATACGGCCGTTATAAAGCGGGTACACGCCCTTTACGTCGGCGCCGGTCTGCTCGAACTTGATCTGGGCGCCGCCGCCGCGCCACTTCGTGTCCCACACGCCGGTCCAGTTGGCCGCGTCCTGGGCATGCGCCTGCGGCATGGCCGGCAGCAGGCCGGCAAGCGCGAGTGCGCCGATCAGCGCGACCGTCCGGATCAGCAAAAGCAGCAGCCGATCCTGTCCTGCCGCAGAAAAGGGGTTCATTCTGTTGCCCTTCTTCTTGCCGGCGATTCTGCTGGGCCGGCCAGAGAAGGTTATTCCGCTTGAAGATGAATATTCTGTTTCAGGCTGCGACGGCGATGCCGGTCAGTCATAGGTCAGATCCGTCGCCTTGCCGGCGAACACCCGGTAGGCAAAGAACGAATAGAAGATGATGATCGGCAGCACGACGGCCGTGCCGACCAGGATGACGGCCAGGCTTTCGGGTGCCGAAGCAGCCTGCCAGATGGTCAGCCGGTCGGGCACCACGAAGGGGTAGAACGACCAGGCGAGGCCGGCAAAGCCGAGCGTGAAGATCGCGGCCAATGTCAGGAACGGGAGCAGCGCGTGGCGGTCGCCGGGTTTCGGCAGATGGAAGGTCTGGCGCCACAGCCACAGGAACAGCACTGCCGACAGGATCGGCAGCGGTGACAAATAGAGCATGGCCGGCCAGACGAACCATTTGTCGAAGATGCGCGCGCTGGCAAAGGGCGTGGCCAGCGATACCGCGACCATGCCGAGCGCGGTCAGCACCAGCGCCGTGCGCAGCCACAGCACCGCCTTCTTCTGCAGATCGCCTTCGGTCTTATAGATGACCCAGGCCGCGCCCATTGCCGCGTAGGCCGCGGCAAGGCAGAGCGCCACCAGCGCGCCGAACGCCATGCCGCCAGGGCCGACGTCGAGGCCGAGCACATAGACGCCGAGCATATAACCTTGCGCCAGCGAAGCGACGACCGAGCCCAGGAAGAAGATGCGGTTCCAGCGGTGCTTCCTGCCGGCCGGCACCTTGGCGCGGAAATCGAAGGCGACGCCGCGCAGGATCAAGCCGACCAGCAGCACGAAAACCGGAGTGTAGAGCGCGGTCAGAATGGTGCCGTGCGCCAGCGGGAAGGCGACCAGCAGCAGGCCGACCGCCAGCACCAGCCAGGTCTCGTTGGCGTCCCAGAACGGGCCGATGGCGGCGATCATCGTATCCTGTTCGGTGCCTTCGGCTGCGGCGAACAGGATGCCAATGCCGAGATCGAAGCCGTCGAGGATGACGTAGATCAGGATGGCGAGGCCCATCAGGCCGGCGAAGATCAGAGGCAGCAGGGTCGGCCAGTCGACGCTCATGATGTTTCTCCCGGTTGCGCAACCGGCTGCGACAGCGGCATGTTCATGACACCCGGCAGCGGCGAGGTGTCACCATCCTTCGCCGCCTTCAATGCCAGATGCACCAACACGCCGAGATAGGCGATCAGTAGCAGCACGTAGAGGCTGAGATAGACCGCGAGCGACAGCGCGACATGGCTGCCGGCGACCGGCCCGACAGCATCGGCGGTACGCAGCACGCCGGTGACCAGCCAGGGCTGGCGGCCGATCTCGGTGGTGTACCAGCCGGCCAGCGTCGCCAGCCAGCCGGACAGCGCCATCGGCACCATGACGAGCGCCAGCGGCTTGGGGAGGCTATGGCGGCGCTTGAGGAAAAAGGCCGCCGACCAGGAGACGGCGAGCATAAGGAGGCCTGTGCCGACCATGATGCGAAAGCCCCAGAACACCGGAAATACCGGCGGATGGTTGCCGGCATAATCGTTCAGCCCCGGCACGACGCCGCCGGCGCTGTGCCTGAGGATGAGGCTGGCGCCGTCGGGAATGGTGAGTTCGAACCTGTTCTCGCTCGCCGCTTCATCGGGAAGCGCAAACAGCACCAGCGGCACGTTGGGGCCGGTGTTCCAGTTGGCCTCCATGGCGGCGATCTTCTGCGGCTGGTGTACGAGCGTGTTGAGGCCGTGCTGGTCGCCTGCGAAGATCTGGATCGGGATCAGGATCGCGGCGGTGAAGACGCCGGTGCGCAGCGCCTTCCACATCGATTCCGAACGATCGCCGTAGAGATAGCGCAGCGCCGACAGGCCGGCGATCAGGAACGAGACGGTCAGCCCCGAAGCAAGCAGCATATGGACGAGCCGGTAGGGCATGGACGGATTGAAGACAACGGCCCACCAGTCGGTGGCGTGCGCTACACCATCGCGCATCTCGAAGCCGGCCGGCGTCTGCATCCACGAATTGAGTGCGATGATCCAGAAGGCGGACAAGGTGGTGCCGCCGGCCACCAGCACCGTCGCCAGCGTATGGACGCGGTTCGAGACGCGGCGGAAGCCGAACAGCATGATGCCGAGGAACGCCGCCTCGAGGAAAAAGGCGGTCAGGATCTCGTAGGCCAGCAGCGGGCCGGCAATGTTGCCGACCGTCTCCATATAGCCCGGCCAGTTGGTGCCGAACTGAAAACTCATGGTGACGCCGGAAACCACACCCATGGCGAAGGACAGCGCGAATACCTTAACCCAGGTGAAATAAGCGCGCATCCAGGCCGAATCGCCTGTCGCGTTGTAGCGGAGCTTGAAGAACAGCAGCACCCAGCCGAGCGCGATGGTGATCGCCGGGAACAGGATGTGGAACGAAATGTTCGCGCCGAACTGAATGCGCGACAGAATGAGCGGGTCCATGGCGGCTCCGGCTGCTGCTTGTTTGTACAAGGATAGGCTTCATGCGCGGGACGGTCAAAGCGGCGTCCCGCCGCGAGGCGGAACGCCGCAGTGTCGGTGAATCTGTTTTTGCATGGAATTTGGCTGGACGACCTGGCAGGTGTCGCCTATTCCGGCAAACCTCGATGTCCAGAACTGTCAGGAGCGGCATTGACATCCGGATTTGCGAACCGACATTCAGCGGATTAAATCAACAACTCTGTTTCAAGCAGCCGTTTTCAGCCATGCAGCCGATCATCTCGATTTCCGGGGTCACCAAGACCTACGCCACCGGCTTCAAGGCGCTGAAGGAGATCAATCTCGATATAGTGCGCGGCGAGATCTTTGCGCTGCTCGGTCCGAACGGCGCCGGCAAGACGACGCTGATCTCGATCGTCTGCGGCATCGTCAACCGTTCGTCGGGTTCCGTCACCGTCGACGGCCATGACATCAACCGCGACTACCGCGCGGCGCGCAGCTTGATCGGGCTGGTTCCGCAGGAACTGACCATCGACGCCTTCGAGAGCGTGTGGGCGACGGTCAATTATAGCCGCGGCCTGTTCGGCAAACCGGCGGACAAGGCGTTCGTCGAAAAAGTGCTGCGCGACCTGTCGCTCTGGGACAAGAAGGACGCCAAGGCGATCACGCTGTCCGGCGGCATGAAGCGCCGGCTGATGATTGCCAAGGCGTTGTCGCACGAGCCGCGCATCCTGTTCCTCGACGAACCGACGGCAGGCGTCGATGTCGAGCTGCGCCAGGACATGTGGGCTATGGTGCGCCGGCTGCGCGAAGACGGCGTCACCATCATCCTGACCACGCACTACATCGAAGAAGCGGAGGCGATGGCCGACCGCGTCGGCGTCATCAACCGCGGCGAGATCGTGCTGGTCGAGGACAAGGCCGAGCTGATGCGCAAGCTCGGCCGCAAGCGGCTTGTGCTGGAACTGCGCAGTCCCCTGGCCACCGTTCCCGACGCCTTTTCGCGCTACGCGCTGGAGCTTTCGCCGGATGGCGGGCAGCTGACCTATACTTATGACAACCAGAGCGAACGGCCGGGCGTCGCCTCGTTGATCCGCGAGCTCGAGGCGGCCGGCATCCAGTTCCGCGACATCGACACGGAAAACAGCTCGCTCGAGGAGATCTTCGTCAATCTGGTGAGGAAACCGGCATGAACCCGCGCGCGGTCATGAACCTTCATGCGGTATGGGCGATCTATCGGGTGGAGATGGCGCGCGCCCTTCGCACGGTGCTGCAGAGCATTGTTTCGCCGGTCATTTCGACGTCGCTCTATTTCGTCGTCTTCGGCTCGGCCATCGGCTCACGCATCACCGAGATCGACGGCATCAGCTACGGCGCCTTCATCGTGCCGGGGCTGATCATGCTGTCGCTGCTGACGCAGTCGATCTCCAACGCTTCTTTCGCCATCTATTTTCCGAAATTCGTCGGCTCGATCTACGAATTGCTGTCGGCACCTGTGTCCTATCTGGAGATCGTCATCGCCTATGTCGGGGGTGCGGCGACAAAGTCGATCGTGCTTGGCCTGATCATCCTGGCGACGGCCTCGCTGTTCGTGCCGCTTCACATCGAGCATCCGTTCTGGATGCTCGCCTTCCTGGTGCTGACGGCGGTGACCTTCAGCCTGTTCGGCTTCATCATCGGCATCTGGGCGAAGAGCTTCGAGCAGCTGCAGCTGGTGCCGCTGCTGATCATCACGCCGCTGACCTTCCTCGGCGGCAGCTTCTATTCGATCAACATGCTGCCGGGCATCTGGCGCACGGTGACGCTGTTCAACCCGGTCGTCTACCTGGTCAGTGGCTTCCGCTGGAGTTTTTACGGCAAGTCCGACGTTTCGGTCGGCGTCAGCCTCGGCATGACGGTTGTTTTCCTGCTCGTCTGCATAGCAATCGTCGCCTGGATCTTCAGGACCGGCTACCGGCTGCGCAACTGATCGACTGGCCTGCCAGGCAAAGCAGCCTTATCAGTCAACGGAAACAGCGCTGAGTGCAGCCCTTGCGACGATGCCCTTGATCTTCATGTTTTGTTATATATCATGTTATTGTTTTTCGCGAGACGGATTGGTTTATGGAAGACATCATACGATCGCTTGGCTTCTTGTGCCTGGGCAGCAGGATGAAGCGTATAGGCGAGCAACTGCAAGCGGAGGCGCAGCGCCTGCTCGACCGGCTGGATGTTCCGGTTCAGGCGAGCCAGTACCCACTGCTGGCCGCGCTCGACAGGCTGGGCCCGCTGCCTGTCGGGGAACTGGCGCAATCGCTCGGCATCGCGCAGCCAGGTATAACGCGAAGCGTCTCGCTTCTGGCCGGACTGGGATTGCTCGAGGTCAGTCAGTCGACCGATGACCAGCGGCGCAGGATTGTCTCTCTCACTCGGGACGGCCGGCGGCTGGTCGATGTCGCAAAGCGCGAGGTCTGGCCGCGCATCGAAAACGCCGTTGCGGATTTGTGCGCGGATCTTTCGGGGCCGCTTCTTGAGCAGCTGACCGCCATCGAGGACGGCCTCGCCGCGGCTCCTCTCGACCGTCGAGTGAAAAATCCGGAGGGCGCGGCGTAATGAGACACCTGCTCGACCGCCCTATCTGGAGCGCACTTCAGACGCGACATCGGGCGTTCGCGCAAGGTAATGACCTCGCCAGGCAGTATCGGCCGTCGATCGTTCCATTCGCCGCCACTGGCGCCGACGACGCGGAAAGCCTGCGGACGCTCGAACAGCTTGTCTCCGCGGGCGAGAGTGTCATTCTGCTTCAGTCGGACGCCATTGCTCTGCCCGCGGGGCTTTTTGCGACTTCGACCGCAGCCGGGGTTCAAATGATTGCCGAGCGGCCGTTGCAAACCGTGTCTGACCAACGTGTGCAACATCTGACCCGAGACGATGCGGCTGAGATGCTCGCCCTGGCATTGCTCACCAAGCCTGGCCCATTCACGCTCGAAGCCTTGAGCCTGGGCGATTTTTGGGGCGTGAAAATCGAGGGCAGACTTGTGGCAATGGCCGGCGAGCGCATGAAGCAACCTGGCTATACCGAACTCAGCGGGGTGTGCTCACATCCGGAATTTCGCGGCGGTGGCCTAGGCAAGCTGCTGTCCCTGTTCGTGGCAAACCGGATAGTGGCGCGCGGCGAAGTTCCCTATCTCCACGCCTATGCCAGCAACGCCACGGCCATCAGACTATACGAGTCCATTGGCTTCAGGTTGCGAAGCACAATGAATGTGGCCGTGGTTCAGCGCACCGAATGATTAGTCGGCGCATGATGCGCAGCATGGATGCATCCCATATCAGGAAAGGAAGGATTTCGCATCCACCGAAATCCTTCCTCGAGACTGCAAGGCCTTCCTGCGTCTCAGACCGCGATCTTGCCGCCGCCTTGCCTGGTGATGGCAACGACCGCCGGGCGCACCGGCATGTCCGGCTTGAAGTCAGGCCAGCGGGTCGACAAATCCTCATAATAGGAGGGACGCCCAAAAGCCTCCCAGTCCTCGCCACCGTCGCCTGGATGCTGGACGGCAACGAAAGCAGTCTGGTCGTCCGGCGCAAACAGGGGACCACACATTTCGGCGCCGATCGGCACACGGAAGAACAGCTTTGAGGTCGCCCGCGCCGGGCCTTCCGTGTCGACCGCCCACAGGCCGTCGGTGCGGCCTGTGGCCTTCGGGCCCTGGCCGTCGGTAGCAACCCAGAGGCGGCCGGCCGAATCGACCGCGCAATTGTCCGGCATGCCGAACCAGCCATTGGCAGTGGTTGCGGTGGAGAAGGTGGCGCCGATTTCGGCCACGGCGGGATCGCCGCATTTCAGCAGGATTTCCCACTTGCCCTTGGTCGCAGCGAAATCACCGCCATCCTCGACGATCTCAATGATATGGCCAAAGGCGTTTTCGGCGCGCGGATTGGCGGCGTCGACCTGGTCGGCCTTGCGCTTCGAATTGTTGGTCAGCATGACATAGACCTTGCCATTGGCGGCATTGGGCTGGATGTCTTCCGGGCGGTCCATCTTGGTGGCGCCAAGCAGGTCGGCGGCACGGCGCGTCTCGATCAGCACGTCGGCCTGGCTGGCAAAGCCGTTTGCCGCTGTCAGCGGTCCCTGGCCGAAGACGATCGGCAGCCATTCGATTGAACCGTCCTCGGCGAACTTGGCGACATGCAAGGTGCCGTCGTCGAGCAAATTCATGTTGGCGGCGCGATCGTCCGGATTGAACTTGCCTGTGGTGACGAACTTATAGACATAGTCGAAGCGCTCGTCGTCGCCGAGGTAGAAGACGACACGGCCATCCTTGGCGACGATCGATTCTGCGCCCTCATGCTTGAAGCGGCCCATGGCGGTGCGCTTCCTCGGCACCGACGTCGGATCCTGGACGTCGACCTCGACGATCCAGCCGAAGCGGTTCGGCTCGTTCGGCTCCTTGCCGATATCGAAACGGTCGTGATGCGCCGCCCATTCATAGGCGCCTTCGGGAATGCCGAGGCGCTTGTAATTGGCCGCCTCGTTATGGCTCTGCGGCAGCTCGCCCGAGAAATAGCCGTGGATGTTCTCCTCGGCCATGACATAGGTGCCCCACGGCGTGACGCCGCCGGCGCAGTTGTTGAGGGTGCCGATGACCTTCGTGCCGCTCGGGTCGGCGCTGGTCTTGACGCGGTCGTGGCCGGCGACGGGACCCGACAGTGCCATCTCGGTGTTGGAGGTGATGCGGCGGTTGAGCTTGCCGTCGCGCACGACCTGCCATTTGCCGGCTTCTTTGCGGATCTCGACAATGGTGCCGCCATGCGCGGCCATCTCGACATCGACTTGCTCCTTGCTGAGGGGCGCCTGCTTGGCTTTGCCATCGACGATGGTGACGAGGCCCGGGAACATCAGATGCGGATTGGTGTATTCGTGGTTGACGACCAGCAGGCCATGCTCGGCCGAGCCGCCGATCGGGATATAACCGACATAGTCGTTGTTGTAGCCGAATTGTCTGGCCTGGGCTTCCGCCGACTGTTTTGTCGGATCGAATTCCGGCGAATCGGCGAACAGGGGATCGCCCCAGCGCAGCAGCACGTCGGCGTCATAGCCAGGTGCGACGTGATGCTTGTCGTCGATGCCGGCCTCGAGCTCGTCGAAAGCGAAAGCGGAGCCTTCGGCGGCGCGGGCGTTGTCGGCGGCGATCAGCGCCAGCGGGCTAACGGTAGCGGCTATGGCCGAGACGGCAAGCGAGCCCTTGAGGAAGCCGCGGCGCGAGAACCGCGCGGCGATGATCTCACCCATGGTGCGGTTGTCGGTGGGATTGGCTCCTGGCCCATCGTTTTCCTCGAGCAGGCTGGTGCGGAAATGGGCGTCAGGGGTGCGATGTTCGGTCGAGCGCTGTTCAGTCATGGGGGCCTGCCTCTGGCTGGATGGATTGCTGGAGCGTGTTGCCTGGCCAATCCGGTATTACCGGCAGGTCACAGTTTGATGACATGCCGGCTAATTGCCACCTGCGATTTCGTATCCAACATCAGCCCCGCTTGACCGCGACCGGCGCTTCGGAAACAAGAGCTGCGGCAGGCGCGTAGGGACCGCATCGGGAGGAACAAAAGTGAGTTTCTGGGGACTTGGGCAGCTCTGCGTTTCGACGGTGATCTTTCTGCTGGCGGCCATGGCCGCAAAACAGTGGGGGCTGGCGCCGAGCCTCGGCAAGATCGTGCTGACGTTGGCGCTCTATTCGCTGGGCAATCTGATCATGCTGAGGCTGATCCGTGAATTCGGCATGTCGGTGTCGTTCAGCCTGTCGGCGGTGATCCAGCTGGTGTCGGTGAATGTGGTGGCGCTGGTCTTCTTCGGCGAGCGCGTCAATGCCTTGCAGGCAACCGGCATTGTGCTTGCCATCGCAGCTGTGGCGCTGATCACGCTCGGGCCCTATCTGCAAAGGCTGTAGCTGCGATCGGGCCGATGAAGAAGATTGCAAGCAGACTGCGCAACTGGCTGGAGTTCCCGGTTCTGCTGGCCGGGCTGGTCATTGCCGGCGGGCTGTGGGGGTTCGAAGAACTGATGGAGCTGGCGCGGGCGACCACGCCGCATGCCTTCGACACCGAAATCCTGCTTGCCTTCCGCAAGGCCGGCCAGCCCGACAATCCGATCGGACCGGCGTGGCTGGAAGGAGCGATGCGCGACGTCACCAGCCTCGGCAGCGCCAGCGTACTGGTGCTGATCACGGCAGCAATGATCGTCTATCTGCTCCTTATCCGCAGGCCAGGCGCGGCGCTTCTCATGTTCGTCGCAGTGGCGGGCGGCCAGCTCCTGTCAAGCGTGCTGAAATTCGATATCGACCGGCCGCGCCCCGATCTGGTCTCGCATCTCGCCGATGTGGCATCGCTTTCGTTTCCGAGCGGCCACGCCATGCTGTCGGCGGTGACGTATTTGACGCTGGGCAGCATGGCGGCACGGTTTTTGCCCGGGCGCACAACGAAGATCTATGTGCTCGTGCTGGCGGTGCTGACGACGGTGCTGGTCGGCATCAGCCGCATCTATCTCGGCGTCCACTGGCCGTCCGACGTGCTGGCCGGCTGGTGCGCCGGCTTTGCCTGGGCGATGCTGTGCTGGCTGGCGGCACGATTGCTGCAGCGATGGCTAGGGCGGGCCGACGGCACCTGACGTCGGCCGGACTACTTCAAATCAGCCTGTTGATCAGGCCATGTCCGCAGCCTGCCAGCAGGAAAACCATCGACAGCAAGACTGTCGAGGTCGCCAACGCTTTGAATGTCTTCACCTGCTCATCCCTTTTAAGGTCGTACCTGTGAAATCGGTACCGCAACGGATGTCCCGCCTAACGATGTCGAGGTTTGTAGCATGCCAGCGCACCGGCTGGCAAAGACTGTTGCATGTTTCACATATGCAAGATGATGTTTGACCCATCATTATGAAGGTATTATACGTGATACTGCAGAACTCAGACGGGGTTTTGACCGATGATCACTGCCGCGCAGATGCGTGCCGCGAGGGCGCTGGCCGGCATCGATCAGAAGACCCTCGCCGAGCGCGCCGGGGTTTCGCTTCCAACCATTCAGCGCATGGAAGCGAGCGACGGCGTGGTCCGGGGCGTGGTCGATACGCTGATGAGGGTCATCCAGGCCCTTGAAGAGGCCGGGGTCGAGCTGATCGGCGAGAACCAGGCGAGCGAGCGTGGCGGCAGGGGCGTTCGCCTCAAGCCTGTCACGCCGCAGAACCCGCAAGGCTGACGCTACTGCCGCATCGCCGAAAATCAAATTCGATTTTCGGATAGTCCGATGCGCGGGTCAAAAGTGTTGGGGCGTATCTGTGCGCCTATTTGGACGCACGCCGCTCCAAGTCGCGACGGCGACCGCCGACAGTCCTGCCGACGATCCCGCCGCTCCTTGGTTTCATGCGGAAGGCACTCGATGGATCAGACGCAGCGGGCAGTGCATCAACCGGCGCGGCCGACATTTTCCGAACTGTTCACCCCGAAGCTGGTGACGGTGCTGCGCGAGGGCTACACGCTCACGCATTTCAAGGCGGATGCCATCGCCGGGCTGACTGTCGCCATCGTTGCGCTGCCGTTGTCGATGGCAATTGCCATTGCTTCAGGCGTGACGCCGGAGCGCGGGCTCTACACCTCGATCATTGGCGGATTCCTGGTCTCGGCGCTTGGCGGCAGCCGTTTCCAGATCGGCGGCCCGGCCGGCGCCTTCGTTGTGCTTGTGGCGGCGACGGTGGCGCGGGTTGGCGTCGACGGCTTGCTGCTGGCGACGATGATGGCCGGCGTGTTCCTGCTTGCCATCGGCTATCTCAGACTTGGCACCTACATCAAATTCATCCCCTACCCGGTGACCGTCGGCTTCACCGCCGGCATCGCTGTCATCATCTTCTCCGGCCAGATCGTCGAACTGTTCGGGCTGAAGCTCGCCGGCAAGGAGCCAGGGCCGCTGGTGCCGAAGCTGATGGCCATCGGCGAAGCGGCCGGAACAATCAACCTCGCCGCAACTGCGGTGGCGGCACTGACCATCATCACCATTGCGATGTTGAAGCGGTTTCGGCCGAAGTGGCCGGCTATGCTGATTGCCATCGGACTGGCATCCCTCGTCGTCGCATTGCTCGCCATGCCGGCCGAGACGATCGGCACGCGCTTCGGCGGCATCCCGCGCAGCCTGCAATGGCCGGCCTTCCCGCCGCTCAGCCTCGACAGGATAATCGACGTGCTGCCGGACGCCATCGCCTTTGCGCTGCTCGGGGCGATCGAATCGCTGCTGTCGGCCGTCGTCGCCGACGGCATGACCGGAAGGCGGCATCGCTCCAATTGCGAGTTGGTGGCGCAAGGCTTCGCCAATATCGCCTCCGCCTTGTTCGGCGGCATATGCACCACTGGCACCATTGCCCGCACCGCGACCAATGTACGGGCCGGCGCGCATGGACCGGTCTCAGGCATGATGCACTCGGCCATTCTGCTTGCTCTGATGCTGGCGGCGGCACCGCTGGCCAGCTATATCCCGCTTGCAGCACTTGCCGGCGTGCTGGCGGTGGTGTGCTGGAACATGTTCGAGAAACAGGCCTTCGCCACCTTGCTGCGCGCCTCGCGCGGCGATGCGCTGGTACTGATGGCGACGTTCCTGATCGTCATCTTCCGCGACCTGACCGAAGGCATCGTCGTCGGCTTCGCGCTAGGCTCGATCCTGTTCATCGACCGCATGGCCAAGAGCATCGCGGTGGAGGCGGACCATCAATCCTTGGTGCAGGAAGACGTCGCCGACCGAGCCAGCGCTTATGATTCCAGCGAGGCGAGCGATGCCGACACCGTGGTCTACCGGATATCGGGCGCCTTTTTCTTCGGCGCCGCCTCGACCGTCGGCACGGTGCTGGACCGCATCGCCGACCAGCGCAAGAACTTCATCCTCGACTGTTCGGCGGTGCCGTTCTTCGATTCGACGGCGGCCAATGTCATCGAGGGCGCGGCCCACAAGGCCAAGCGCGCCGGCGTTCGCTTTATTATCTCAGGCGCTTCACCGCAGACACGCCGCATGCTGATCAACCACGGTGTCAAGCGGCCGCTGGTGACTTATGCCGCATCGATCACGGATGCGCGGGCGCAGCTGAAGAAAGCCGCGCCCGCCGCCTGAGCTGGCAACTGCCGGCTTAGTCGAGGCCCAACGCTGAGACCTCGCCCTCGTTCATCAGCGGCACGAAGATTGTCGACTTGCCATCTGTGCCGATATCGGCGCTGCCCGGCTTGAACGTCGCAACCACTTGCGGCGTACCGCCGGCTTTGTAGCGGTAGAGCGTGCCGGTCATATAGGCAGTGGCGTAGATGCTGCCGCCGATGGCAACGACGCCATCGAGGTTGGCAAAGTTTTCCGCGCCAGCCAGAGGCGAAACGGCCTTGGTGGCGAGATCGACCGAGAGCAGGCCGCCCGGCTCCGCGGTGCTGAAGTCGGGCTTGATGCCCTTGCCCCACGAAGCGACGATCAGCCGGCCGCCATCGGCGAAGATGCCATTCGGCGAAGCGAGCGCCGCATCCTTGATGAACAGTTCGAGCCGGTCGCCGTCGATGCGATAGATCGTATCGGCAAGCATATCCGTGACGTAGACCTTGCCGGATGCATCAGCGGTCATGTCGTTGAGAAAGACAGCGTTCGGCACGTCGATCGTCGACGCTAGCTTGCCGCTTTGGAGATCGACGACGCGCACATGGGTGATGTCGGCGACGTAGAGTTTGCCGCCGGCAATCGCCATGCCCTTGGGCGCGTCCATGCCGTCGGTCCAGTGTTGTGTGACCAGCTTGCCGTCCATCGACAGAACCGACAGATAGCCGTTGCCGTCGGCTTCGCCGGGATTGCCGACGATGTTCGAGACGATAACGCGCTGGCCGGCGGCGTCGAACAGCGCCGATTCAGGTTGCTCGAGGCCGCTGGCGCGCCAGAGTTCAGCGGCCTGAACTGCCGGCGCAGTCGCGATGCCGAAGATGGCGAGAAGTATCGGTGTGAAGAGGCTTTTCATGGCTAGTCTCCTGTAATGGACTGGCGGAGAGCTAGGCCTTTCGATACTTTCCGGGAAGATCTATCGGGACTAGTACCGAAGGTTGATACCAAATCGTGCAAAAGAGGTGCATCCCGTGAACGGCCTGATCTTCGACGCGCTGAAGCGGACGCTGAAGGCCAAGGGCGTGACCTACCGCGTCCTTGCCGAGCGAATGGGCGTTTCCGAGCCGACGGTGAAGCGCATCTTCCACGAGCGCAACTGCAAGCTCGACCGGCTGATGGAGATCTGCGCTGCCGCCGGCGTGGAGTTGGAGAACGTGCTCGGCTCTATGAACAGAGGACCAGGACCTGCCAACCACGTCGCGCCGGAGATCGAGCGCAAGCTCGCCGGCCGGCCGGCACTGCTGTTCATCTTCGTCATGCTTTCGGAAAAATTTACGCCCGAAGGCATCATGCGCTCACAGGGGTTGAGCGAGGCTTCGATGTTCCTCTATCTGCGAGACCTCGAGGAGTTGGGGCTGGTCGCGCTCGGTCGCGGCCTGTCGGCCAGGCTGCTGGTCGAGACGCCAATCCAGTGGAATTTCGACGGGCCATTGCGGCCACTGTTCGAGGTGACCAACAAGAACTTCATCGGCTGGGCCATCACGCATCTGGAGCGCGAGGCGACATTCGTCAGCTTCTCCAGGCGGATGCGGCCCGAGACGGCGGAAATGGTCAGGCGGGAGGCGGAGGAACTGGCCGAGCGCGCCAAATTGCTTGCGCATCACGATCAGCACACGACGCCGGAAGACGGGTTGGTCGGCTACAAATGGACCTTCGCTTTCGGCGCGACGCCATTCCCGGCGATCATGCCGATCGGACCGCATCCGCGCGACGCCGGCGCGCGGACACCCGGCCGGGCCGCCGCAAAGACACGACGGCCGCTGCCGGCCTAGCCGCCACTCTGAACCCTTGTTTCGGCGTTGGTAATCCAGGGCTTGTCGTCCCAAATCATCTGCCGGTAGTCGAAACCATATTCGACGGTCGGCTTGCTGATGCGGAAATAGGGCGACAGGTCGAAGTCGCGCGGCGTGTCGAGCGAGTGATGGCGGATGTGCAGAATTTCCCTGCGCGAATAGCGTCCGACGGCGTGTAAGGCTCGTAGCCGGACGATTCCTCCTGCAGCCGGCCGGCAAGCCAGCGGCCAAGTCGGTCCAGAAGCGTGTCGCCGGGCTCGGTCATGCCAGACGGCGATTATCACAGGGCGGCAAATTACACCATGATCAGCCCACGCCAGGCGCGCCGGCGTCTTCGTGCGATACCGCTGTGAGATCGTCGCGCACCTTGCGGGCAAGCTTCCTTGTCGAGCGCTTCGGACGGTCGCCGAAAAGCTCGGCCGCCTCGGCGAGGCAGGTTTTTTTCAGGCTCTTTTCCGAGCGCTTCAGCAGCTTGGCAAGCAACCGCGTGTCCTCAGGGGGACCGAGCGGCTGGTCCTCGGCATCGAGAAGCGCGCGCATGACGAACACGTCGTGCAGTTCGCCGAGCCGCTCGCCCAATTCATCGACGGCCTTGCGCCGGGCCTTGATCGGCGTCGGCCACAGCCGGCCGAGCAGCGACAGGTGCATGCCATGCGTCTTGGCCGCCTTGCGCAGGTCGTGAAAGTCATCGGCTTCGCCGCGCGAAGCCGCCTTGTCCAGCGCTTTCCTGGCGCGGCGCAAAGTGGCGCGCGCGCCTTCGGCGAGCACGTCGGCAGCCTGCTCCGGCTGGTCGGGCAGAGCGAGCTTGTCGATCCGGCCGACACCTTCCTCGCAAGCGGCGATCGCCGCGCCTATCGCAGCATCGAGGCCTGCTCCGCCATGCAGTTCATGAAGGCGCGCGACGAGCCGGTCGCGAACGGCATCGAGGCCACCGCCGGCACTTTGCTCGGGAAAGCTTGCCGCTAGCCGGTCGATTGTTTCCACCAGTGCGGTCGCCTCGCGCGGGCCGGCAAGCAGGGCCGCCACCTGGCGGTAGCATTGATTCTCAGTCACGCAGAATGTTTCGTCTCCGGAACGGACAAGGCGCAGCAAGGCGCGGACATTCTTCAGCCGTTTGCGACAGTTGTGCAGCCCCTGTTCGGGCCTGTCACGCGCGGCGTCCAGATGGACAAGCGCCTTGCCGATCTCCTCGGCGAGAATGCGTCTGATCTCGCCGGTCAGCGAGATGTGCGGATCGATACGAAAGCTCATGCGACGATCTCCGCAATCCCCCCAAGGGCGAGCGACGCGTTGTAAAATCTCGGCTCGCCGGTGACTTCACGGCCGAGCCAATCTGGCAGCATTTCGTCCGGTACATCCTCCGGCGTCTCGAGCTCGGCGATCACCAACCCCGCAAGCGTCCCGCCGAAGACATCGACTTCGTAGAGATAGCCGCGGTGTCTAACATGATGGCGTGTCTTCTCGATGACATGTCCGATGGCAAAGGCCTGCATCTCCTGCGCCTCCGCCAAAGGCATCGGATATTCGAATTCATCGCGTTGGCGTGCCTGGCTGCCGAACTTGAGCGTCAGCTTGGCGGCGGCATCATTGCTGATGCGCACACGCACCGTACGGCTGGGTTCGGCGAGAAGGTAGAATTGACGGATATGAGTGTCCGCCTCGACCATTGCCCGCCATTCCTCACCTGAGACCAGGAATTTACGCTCGATTTCCTTGCCCATGGCCACGCACTAGAGCGCGCACGGCCAGAGTTGGCAAGCCGCTTGATCGCAGTTGACTTTAATCATTCGATTGATTAAATTGTCGATGATGATCAAATCGCCCAGCGCCAGCAGCCTTCCTCATGAGGGGCCCAAGACCGCCGCAGACATGACGCGGACGGCACTCGTGCGCGCGGCGCTGAAGCTGTTCGGACGCCAGGGTTTCGACGGAACGTCGACGCGCCAGATCGCGGCTGAGGCCAAGGCCAATATCGGCTCGATCGCCTATCATTTCGGCGGCAAGGAAGGGCTCCGCAACGCGGCAGCCGACTACATCGTCGACACCATCCAGACCGTTGCCGGCCAGGCGATCGGCAATCTGCAGGCGCCGGTCGCAGCATTGGCGGACACCGAGGCCGCGCGGGCACATTTAGCCGTCGCACTGGAGCGGATGGTCGCCTTCATCGCGGCAAGGCCGGAAGCCGGCGAGATTGTACAGTTCGTCCTGCGCGAGCTGTCGCATCCTACCGCGGCGCTCGACCGTATCTATGACGGCGTGTTCGAACCGGCGCATCACCGCCTCTGCCTGATCTGGGAACAGGCGACAGGCGAGCCGGCCGAGAGCGAGCGCACAAAACTCACCGTATTCACGCTGATCGGGCAGGTCGTCTATTTCCGCATCGGCCGCGAGGCGGTTATGCGCCGGATGGGCTGGCGCAAGATCGGCGATGATGAGGCCGGCAAGATCGCGGCAACAATAACCGACAATCTCAGCGCGATTTTAGCTCGGCGCGATTTGGCTGTCCGGAAGGATCGTGGATCATGAGCCTGCTCTGTTCTTTGCCGCTTGCCGCCCAGCTTTTCAGCGCCTGCGCGCCGGCAGCACCGCTCGCCGTCGGCTACGTCGAGGGCGACTACGTCCTGCTCGCGCCGATCGAGGTGGCGCAGGTCGAGACGATTGCGGTCAAGCGCGGCGACCGCGTCGCGCCCGGCACGCCGGTGGTGACGTTGGAAAACGCCGACGCCAAGATCGCCATCGCACAAGCCGAGGCGGCCCTTGCGCAGGCCCAGGCGCAACTTGCCGACCTGCAGGTCGGCAAGCGGCCGGAAGAGATTGCGGTGCTCAAGGCGCAGGTCGACATGGCCAAGGCGCAAGCCGCCGACGCCAAACGCCGTTACATCCGCGCCAGCGATCTGTTCAAACGCGGCACCGGCACGCAGGCCGACTACGACACGGCTTCCGCGACGCTGGAGACGGCCAACGCGCAGGTCGGCCAGGCGGAGGCCAATCTCGCCGTCGGCGGGCTGCCCGCACGGCCCGAGACGATCAAGGCCGCCGACAATCAGGTCAGGCAGGCGCAGTCGGCGCTGGAGCAAGCGCAATGGCGACTGTCGAAGCGCGTGCTGACGGCGCCCTCGCCCGGCCGGGTCAACGATGTCATCCGCTATCCAGGCGACACGGCCGGGCCGACCGCGCCGGTCATCTCCATACTGCCGGATGGCGCGGTGAAGCTCAGCGTCTATGTGCCGGAAAGCGCGTTCTCCTCGGTCGATGTCGGCACGCTGCTCAATGTCCATTGCGACGGTTGCGGAGCGGGCGTGAAGGCTCGCGTCAGCTACGTGTCGCCGGATCCGGAATTCACGCCGCCGGTGATCTACTCGCTCGAGACCCGGCAAAAGCTGGTCTATCTGGTCGAAGCGCGGCCGGAGGGCGACGCCAGCGCATTGCAGCCCGGGCAGATCGTCGACGTCGATCTGGCGGACATCGGAAAATGAACGTCATCGACCTGCACGGCCTGGTCAAGCGCTTCGGCGACAAGACCGTCGTCGACCATGTGACGATGACGGTGGCCGAGGGCGAGATCGTCGGCTTCCTCGGGCCGAACGGCTCAGGCAAGACGACGACCATCCGCATCATGTGCGGCTTGCTGACGCCGGATGAGGGCGAAGGCACGGTTCTGGGCTTCGACATCCGCACCGACAGCCTGCGGATCAAGCGCGAAGTCGGCTACATGACGCAGAGATTCTCGTTCTACGAAGACCTCACGATCGGCGAGAATCTCGAATTCGTGGCACGGCTTTACCGGCTGAAGCCGCTCGACGGGCATGTGGCTAAGACGCTTGAGGAGCTCGGCCTGACATCGCGCAAGAACCAGCTGGCCGGTACGCTGTCCGGCGGCTGGAAGCAGCGGCTGGCGCTGGCCGCCTGCATCATGCACAAGCCGAAACTGCTGCTGCTCGACGAGCCGACGGCGGGCGTCGATCCGAAGGCCAGACGCGAATTCTGGGACGAGATCCACCGGCTGGCGAGCGGCGGCCTGACCGTGCTGGTCTCCACCCATTACATGGACGAAGCCGAGCGCTGCCACCGCATCAGCTACATCTCCTACGGCAAGATGCTGGCCACTGGCACGGTCGAGGACGTGGTGAGGAATGCCGGGCTGACCACCTTCGTCCTGCAAGGGCCACGGCTCGATAAGGTCGCGGCCGCACTTCATGGCCGCCACGGCGTCGACCAGGTGGCGCCGTTCGGGGCGACGCTGCATGTCGTCGGTTCCGACAGGAAGGCGCTTCAGGCAGCGCTCGCCGATGTCGAGAAAGAGCACAAGGGCGTCACGGTATCGCCCGGCGAGACCAGCCTGGAGGATGTGTTCATCCAGTTCATGTCCGGTTCGAAGGACAACATGGGATGAAGAACGGGATAAACAGCATCTTTTCCTTCGCCAGGCTAGGCGCTCTGCTGATCAAGGAGTTCATCCAGATGCGGCGCGACCGCATCACCTTCGCCATGATGCTCGGCGTGCCGCTGATGCAGCTGGTGCTGTTCGGCTATGCCATCAACAACGATCCGAAGAGCCTGCCGGCAGCACTGGTGGCGATGAGCAGCGATCCTTACACGCGGGCCATGGTTTCGGCGCTGCAGACCACCGGATATTACCGCTTCGACCATGTTGCGCAAAGTGCCGCCGAAGCCGAATTCCTGATGGCGCGCGGCGATGTCGCCTTCGTCGTCACCATTCCCGCCGATTTTGCCCGACGGGTCGAGCGCGGCGACAGCCCGCAGATCCTGATCGAGGCGGATGCAACCGACCCGGCCGTCGCCAGCGGCGCCATCTCGACGCTCGGCACCGTCGCCAACCAGGCGCTGCTCAGGGCACGCGGCATGCAGGAGACGGCGGCTGAAGCTGCCCGGGGCCAGCTCCAGGTGGTAGTACACCGGCGCTACAATCCGGAAGCCGTCTCGCAGTACAACATCGTGCCCGGTCTGCTCGGCGTCATCCTGCAGATGACGATGGTGATGATGACCTCGATCGCGCTGACGCGCGAGACCGAGCGCGGCACGATGGAGAACCTTCTGGCGATGCCGTCCAGCCCGCTCGAGATCATGCTGGGCAAGGTGCTGCCCTATCTGGCGGTCGGCGCCGTGCAGGTGTTGGTGGTGCTGGCGGCCTCGAAGCTTCTGTTTGCCATACCCTTCACCGGATCTATGTCGCTGCTGCTGACGGCGGTCCTGATCTTCGTCTTGGCGCTGGTACTGCTCGGCTACACGATTTCGACGATCGCCCGCACGCAGATGCAGGCCCTGCAGCTCACCTTCTTTTTCTTCCTGCCGTCGATCATGCTGTCCGGCTTCATGTTCCCCTATCGCGGCATGCCGGACTGGGCGCAAGATTTCGGCGAAGTGCTGCCGCTGACGCATTTCCTGCGCATTATCCGCGCGGTGATGCTGAAGGGCGCCGAGCTGCCGGCAGTGGCAACGGAGATCGGCTGGCTGGTGGTGTTCGTGGCGCTATTCGCCGGCATTGCGCTGGTGCGGTTCCGCCGGACGCTGGATTAGGGTCGACGCAATCAGCTTGCGCAAATGATCGAGAATCACACGGCCTTGGCCTGGCCCGGGACCGGTGTCAATTCAGGTGCATTGAGCCCTTCGAAGGGATCACGCCAGGCATCGATTTCTTCAAGCTGCCGATACCAGCGGCCGACAGAGGGATAATCATCGAGAGGCAATCGGGCGACGTCGTTGAAGGGCAGAAACGTCGCCATTCGAAAGTCGGCGTAGGAAACCGAATTTCCGACCAGCCATTCTCGCTGGGAAAGCTCGGCATCAAGTATTGCAGCGGCGGTACTGAAGTCCCTCAGGCCCTCCTCAACCCGTGCCTGATCGATCGGGCCGAGCCCATAGCGCTGTTTGGTCCCGCGTTCGAAATGCACGACATCGCAGGCTCTTGCGAGGTTCTCTTTGCCCCAACTCAGCCACCGGATCATCTCCGGCTCATCGTCGCCGGTGCGCCAAAAATGCGAATGCGTGTCGCGTGAAAGCCGGCAGGCTATGGCATCGGCCTCCCAGAGGCTTTTTCCCAAGTCCACAAGGATGGGCAATGAAAGATTTGGATTGAGCGGCCGAAAGCGCTCGGCCTGCCCCGGAGCGAAGGGGGAGGCGAATTCAAACTCGACCTTGGCATTGAGATAACGTGCCACGGCGACCGCGAGGCGAGGATTGGGATTGCGGCTGAAGAACAGTTTCATTGATCTCAGTCCTTGAATGGGACCGGTTCGACCGGACGCAACGGAGGCTCGAGCGCCTCGAACCGGCGCATGACCTGCAACTGATTGCTATCTTAGCTGGCAGCAATGATCTCGGCATAGGTGCTGAAATCGACATTGCCGCCGGACAGCACCACGGCCACGCATTTCCCGGTAAGGTCGATCTCGCCTGACGACAGCGCGGCCAAGCCGACGCAGCCGCCAGGTTCGACCACCAGCTTCAGGCAAGCCATCGCGTCGCGCGTCGCCTGAGCCACCGCCTTGTCGGAAACGGCGATGGCGCCCGCGAGATTCTTGCGGTTGATCTCGAAAGTGATCGCACCCGGCTCGGCGACGAGAAGGGCATCGCAGATCGAGGTGTGGCCGGGCGCGTTCGACACCCTGGCGCCTTGGATCAGCGAGCGGCGTGTGTCGTCGAAATGCTCGGGTTCCACAGCCCAGACGGCGGTGTCCGGCGAGGCGTCCTTGATCGCGATCGAAATGCCGCTGCTCAACCCGCCGCCGCCGCAGGGAACCACCACCGCATCGAGGCTGACGCCAAGCGCTTTTGCTTGGCGCATCAATTCGAGGCCGATCGTGCCCTGGCCGGCGATGATGGCCGGATCGTCGTAGGGCGGCACCAGGACCATGCCCTTTTCCACGTAAGAACGGACAACGGCAGTGCGATCGTCGCGGACCCGGTCGAAGGTGATCACTTCGGCGCCCATCTTCCTGACATTGCCGACCTTCATCGCCGGCGCATCGGCAGGCATGGCGATGATGGCCTTGACGCCGAACATCGCCGCTGCGGCGGCAACGCCTTGCGCGTGATTGCCCGACGAGAAGGCGACGACGCCGCGGGCGCGTTCTTCCGCCGAGAGCGAGGAGAGCCTGTTATAGGCACCGCGGAACTTGAACGAGCCGGTGCGCTGCAACGTCTCCGGCTTGAACAGGATCCTGGCGCCGAAGCGCTTGTTCAACTCCGGCGATTCGATCAGCGGCGTTTCGACGATCAGTCCGGACAATCGCGCTGCTGCGCTGTGAATATCGGCGATGCCGGGAGGGATGGTCATGGCTGGGGTCCTGCAAGAAATGAGACCGCCTATGGTGCACGGAAAGGGAGGCCGCGCACCAATAAAAAATGTGACCGTTACAAATCGACTTGGAGGCAGGAGTGGGGCGTGACTGTCACCCCCCGCCGCCTCCGCCCTCCGCTATGCATTCGTCACTTCAATCGACAAATCGTTGCCTGACCGGCATTGCCGGCCGCTCCTCATCCCAACAGCGTCTTTTTCCGTTTGGGGCCGCCCATCTTGCGCCAGGTGTTGAAGCGATGGGTGGCAGCAGCGAAGGAGATCTTCATCTGCTGAGCAACCGAATAGCGCGACTTACCCTCGTCGAACAGGCGATAGCAGCACTCGACGCCCTCCTCGGTCAACTTGCCGTCGGGAGCCTTGTTGTGTGGATTGGCGGGATCGAATTTTTCGACCTGCTGCTCGACCAGCCCTTTCAGGCGCTGCAAGTCCGCCTCGATGTTAGCGATCAGGTCGAGAACCGGCTTGGGGTCAAATGGCTGCTGTTGTTCCGGCATCTGCGGGTTCCTTTCTCTTGGTTCAGATTCGATCATATAGGTGAACGTTTGCCGATAGCAAACGATGCCTCGTTCGGTTTCGACGTCGATACTTTTGAGCAGATGAGTGGAGGGGCGCGATTGACCGAGGATGTGCGAAGCTCTAGTTTAGAACTATTCTAAACTGGGGTGAATTTCTCATGCTTTCCCGCGTTTTTGGCTTCGGCCGCCGTCCGTTTGAATCTCTCTCGGAGCAGGAGATCCTGGCGCTCGCAATCTCCTCCGAGGAGGATGACGGGCGCATCTATCGCGCCTATGCCGACGGGCTGGCGGAAAGCTTTCCGCAATCGGCCAAAGTGTTCGAGGAGATGGCGGAGGAAGAGGACGGCCATCGCGACGCGCTGATCGAGCTTTACCGCAAGCGTTTCGGCGAGCGCATACCGCTGATCCGGCGCGAGCATGTGAAGGGTTATTACGAGCGCAAGCCGGACTGGCTGGTGAGGCCGCTCGGTATCGATCATGTGCGCAGCCAAGCCGAGGCCATGGAGCGGCAGGCCTACCTGTTCTATATCGAGGCGGCCAAACGCACAGGCGATGCCTCGACGAGAAAGTTGCTCGACGATCTGGCGGTGGCCGAACAGGGCCACGAGACACTGGCGCAGCGGCTGGAGCAAAAGCATATATCGGGCGCGGTCAAGGACGAAGAGGCGGCGGCCGAGCAACGTCAGTTCATCCTGACCTACGTGCAGCCCGGGCTGGCCGGGCTGATGGATGGCTCGGTGTCGACGCTGGCGCCGATCTTTGCCGCGGCCTTTGCCACGCACGACACGTTCCAGACCTTTCTGGTCGGGCTTGCCGCCTCGATCGGCGCCGGTATCTCGATGGGATTCACCGAAGTGGCCTCCGACGACGGCAAGCTATCCGGCCGCGGCTCGCCGGTAAAACGCGGGCTGACCGTCGGCGTCATGACGACGCTGGGCGGGCTCGGGCACGCGCTGCCCTATCTCATCCCGCTTTTCTGGACGGCGACGATCGTCGCCGCGGTCGTGGTGTTCTTCGAACTTTGGACGATCGCCTTCGTACAGAACCGCTACATGCAGACGCCATTCTGGCGCGCCGCCTTCCAGGTGGTGCTGGGCGGCGCGCTGGTGTTTGCGGCAGGGGTGCTGATCGGGAATGCATAGCAGTCGCTACCCATTCACCGCCCGGCTGTCTGCTGGCGCCTCGGCGCGTTCGGTCAGGCCGTAGTCGCGCATGACATGGGCGATCCGCAAACGGTAGCCGGCAAAGATGCCGCCGCGCCCAGCCCTCTGCGCCTGCCGATGTTCCTGCGTGTTGCGCCAGGCCTTCACCGCATCCTCGTCGCGCCAGAAGGACAGCGACAGGATGCGGTTCGGATCGGCAAGGCTCTGGAAGCGCTCGATCGACAGGAAACCGTCGATGCCGTCGAGCAGTGGGCGCAGATCGGCGGCGATGCCGAGATAGGCATCGCGCATGCCCGCCGCCGGCTCGACCTCGAAGATGACGGCGATCATGGCTTCACCAAAGAAGCATGTGGCCCGGAGGCCAGTTTGAGGAAGATGCGGTCCTCCTTCAGGATAAATTTTTCCCGCCGGGCGAACTCGTAATTCGCCTTGCCGGCGGGATCGGCGGCGAGCCGGGCGCGGTAGGCTTCGTAGGCCGCAAGACTGTCGATGTTGTAGGCGGCATAAGCCGTAGTGGCCGAGCCTTCGTGCGGCGCGAAATAGCCGATCAGATCGGCGCCGCAGCGCGGGATCGCCTGCCCCCAATTGCGTGCATATTCCTCGAACGCCGCCTTGCCGAACGGATCGATCTCGTAGCGGATGAAGCAGGTGATGGTCATTTTCGCCTCCTTGGCGGTGGATGTTTTCTGGCGGTCACAGTTCGAGCCGGGTCGAAACGTTCCGAAGATCGATATGCTAGGCAAATTCGCTGGCCGGTCAGGTTTGCCAGAAGGATTTCGCGCATTCGCGGCGGACGTCTTCGGGTGTCAGGCCAAGGTCACGCAGCAGATGATCGTCGATCTCGGCGAGGTCGAGACGCTGCAAATGACGGTCGTACCACCGCTTCAGGAGCCGCAGCCGCAAGCGGCGCAAGACAATGAACGGGAACGGCCGGCGAGCAGGCGCGGCGCCGAGAATGGTCCTTGCAGGCATTGTCGTCTCCTTGATTTGCATCGAGATTAATGCTTGTCTGACGAGGATGCTTCGATGAGGAACGAACCATGCGCGAAGGACCTGACATAGCCCGCATTGCCAGCCTGGTGGGCGATCCGGCGCGGGCAAACATGCTGTCTGCACTGATGGGCGGCACGGCACTGACGGCGAGTGAACTGGCACTCGAGGCCGGCGTGTCGCTTCCGACAGCGAGTTCCCATCTGTCGAAACTGATGGAAGGCGGGCTGCTGACGCTGGCAAGCCAGGGGCGGCATCGCTACTACGGCCTCGCCGGCCCGCTGGTAGCAGGCATGATCGAGGCGATCACCGGTGTTGCCGCTGCGGTCGGGCCGCAACGAGTGCGGCCTGGCCCACGCGACGCTGCCATGCGCGTGGCGCGGGTCTGCTACGACCACCTCGCCGGCGAGCAGGCGGTGGCGATGCTGGACCGTCTCGTCGCTCGACAAGTGCTCCTGCGCAATGATGAGGAGATCCGGCTTGGGCCGTCGGCCGCCTCGCATTTCGCCGCGATCGGCATCGATGTCGAGGGCAAGGCGCGGCGACCGGTGTGCCGGGCCTGCCTCGACTGGAGCGTGCGGCGTTCGCACCTCGCCGGCACGCTGGGCGCCGCCATTCTCGATAAGATCCTCGCCGAGAAATGGGCGCGGCGCGAGAAGGACAGCCGTGCGGTAATCTTCTCGCCGACAGGCAAGCAGGCGTTCGAGAAGACGTTTCTCGCCTGACGGCTCGCTTCGACGCACCAGAACGGCTCGCCGTCTCCACGGAAACGCCGAACCGCTCTATCTTTGTTGTTTTGACGCATTCCGGACGGAAAATCGTTCCACACACTTTTCCTGGAATTGCTCTAGCCGCGCTTGAGCGGCTTGGCCTGCTTGAAAAAATCCTCCCAGGGATCGGCTTGCCCAAGCCGCTTCAGCGTCGTCTTGTCGCCGATCGGAAAGGCGTTCGGCGGCAATCCGGCCTCGATTTCCGCCCAGGTCACCGGCATTGATACAGTGGCACCTTTTTTGGCGCGCGACGAATAGGGCGCGACCGTGGTCGCGCCACGGCCATTACGCAGATAATCGACGAATATCCTGCCGGTGCGCGCCTTCTTCGACAACGTCGCCGTGTAGCGGTCGGGTGCGGCTTGCTCGAGCGCTCGGGCGAACTCATGGGCGAAGCCTTTGACCTCGTCCCAGTCCGCCGACGGCTTCAGCGGGACGAGGACATGATAGCCCTTGCCGCCCGAGGTCTTGACGAAATTAGGCAGGGACAGTTCGTCGAGCCGGCTGCGGATGTCGAGCGCCGCGGCACGCACCGCCTTCACGTCGACACCCTCGTCGGGATCGAGATCGAAGATGATCTGGTCTGGTTTTTCCAGCTCGTCCGTGGTCGAGCCCCAGATGTGGATCTCGACGACGCCAAGTTGAACGAGGGCCACGACACCGTCGAAATCGCGGATGAACAATATCTCCTCGCCGTCGGTGGGATCCTTCATCACGGCGATCTTGTCGTGCATGCCGGCGGAGGCATGCTTCTGGAAGAACCGTTGGCCGCCAACACCGTCCGGCGCCCGCACGAGGCTGAGCGGCCGGTTGATGACGAATTGCTTCATGCGCGGCCAGACCAGCGCGTAGTGGTCGACCAGATCCTGCTTCGATACGTTCTCCTCGGGCCACAGAAGCTTGTCGGGGCGGGACAGCGTAACCGAGGTTTTCGCCGTGGCCACGGGTTTGGCGGGCTTTGGCTTCGACTCTGCCGGGGCTGAGCGTGCTTTCGGTTTCTCCTGCACGACTTCCTCCGCCGGCTTGTCCTCGCGCAATCCTTGGAACGACGCGTGGCGTATTATACGGTCCGACGTCCAACTGCGAAACTCCACTTCGCCGACAAGTTCGGGCTTGACCCAGACCAGCCCCTTACCCCTTGGCACCGCCCTGTCGAAGGGCGAGGTTATCGTCTTCAGCGCATCAAGCCTCTTCTTCAGCTCGTTGGTGCTTTTGGCCGTGAAGCCGGTGCCGACGCGGCCGGCATAGCGCAGCTTGCCGCCCTCGTGATAGCCGACCAGCAGCGAGCGCAGGCCCCGCCCGGTCTTGTCCGACGGCATGTAGCCGCCGATGACGAATTCCTGGCGCGCCGTACATTTCGACTTCACCCAGGACGGGACACGGCCGCTGCGATAGGGCGCGTCGGCGCGCTTGGAGACGACGCCTTCGAGCCCCAGCCGGCAAGCATGCTCCAGCATGATCTTGCCGGGTTCGGCAAAGTGGTCGCTGAAGCGCACGGCCTGATCCTCGGCTAATCCGGCGAGCAAAGTGCGCAGCGTTTCCTTGCGCTCGACCAGCGGTTCGGAACGGATATCCTCACCGTTGAGACGCAACAGGTCGAAAACGTAGTAGATGAAACGATCCGTGCGGCCCGCCGACAGATCTTGCTGCAGCAGCGAGAATGACGACACGCCATTATCCGCCAGCACGACGATTTCGCCGTCGATGATAGCATCGGTGCATTTCAGGCCGCCAAGTGCCGCGACAATTGCGCCACCGAATTTGTCGGTCCAGTCGAGGCCGGCGCGTGTCAAAAGCCGCACCTCGGTGCCGGCAAGCTGCGCCTGCATGCGATAGCCGTCGAACTTCACCTCATGCAGCCAGTCCTTGCCGGGCGGGGCGTCCCGCTCCAGTGTTGCGAGCGCCGGTTCGATGAATTCGAGCCGCCTTGCCGCGACGGCCTTCGCCTTGCTGGCGGCCGGCCTGTCGGACTGCCAGACGCTTGGCTTCTTGCCGTCGGCGGTCTTGCCTTCGCCGACCTCCTCGATGGTCAGGCCGGACTTCACCGATTGCGGCGCCTCCTGCAAAATGTCCTCGCCCGGACGCGCGGCGGCATCGTCGGATTTGATCAGCAACCAGTTGTCACGCTTTTCGCCCGGACGCGGCTTCAGCCGCACCAGATGCCAGGCGCCATGCAATTTGTGGCCATGCAGTTCGAAACTGATATGGCCTTTCTTCATCGCTTTTGCCGGATCGCCATCGGGGACCCAAGTTCCCTCGTCCCAGACAATGACCGAGCCGCCGCCATATTGGTCCTTCGGGATAGTGCCTTCAAACGGCGCATAGTCGATCGGGTGGTCCTCGACATGCACGGCGAGCCGCTTTTCGTGCGGGTCGAGGCTCGGGCCCCGCGTCACTGCCCAGCTCCACAGCACGCCGCCATGCTCGAGACGAAGGTCGTAGTGGAGCCTGGTGGCGGCATGCTTGTGGATGACGAAGATGCCACCTGGCTCGGCTTTCTTGCCGCGCGAAACCTTGCCGGCCGGTTCGGTGGTCTTCTTGAAATTGCGCTTGGCGTGATACTGCTCGAGGCTGACCATGGTCTGATCCTAAGCAGATTTGCGCCGAGCGGCTTTGGACTTGGCGCCCTTTGCCGGGCGTCCGGTCTTTGCCGGCCCACCGGCTTCCGACGAAAGGCTCTTCTTCAGTGCATCGAAGAGATTGACGACGTTGGAGGGCCGTGGTTCCGCCTTTGTCTTCGGTGCCTTCCTGCCGGCCTTCTTGGCGCGGACCAGCTCGATCAGGGCGTTTTCGTATTTGTCCTCGAATTCGGAAGGATCGAACTTCGCCTGTTTCTCATCGACGATGTGTTCGGCCAGCCTGATCATTTCGGCGTCGGTCTTCACCGGCTTGATGTCGCCGAACACCATCTCGGGCCTGCGAACCGTATCGCCATAGCGCAGGGTCGTCAGCAGCAGACCCTTGCCCAACGGCTCGATGACCACCGGACGTTCGCGGCGATAGAGCACGATACGGGCCAGCCCCGCCGTCTTCTTGGCGGCCATGGCGTCGCGGATGACGGCGAAGGCCTCTTCCGAGACCTCGTCCGCAGGCGTCACATAATAGGGCGTATCGAGATAGATCTGCTGGATCGAGGATTTTTCGATGAAACCATCGAGGCTCATCGTGTGCGAGGATTCGATCTGCACGGCTTCGATCTCCTCCTCCCCGATTTGGACGAAGTCGCCGTCGCCGATCTGGTAGCCCTTGATCTCGTCGCCTTCATCGAGCGGCTTGCCATTTGCCGAATCGACATAGACGCGCTTGACGGTATTGCCGGTCTTGCGGTTGAGCACGCGGAACGAGACTTTCTCCGCTTGGGTCACGACATTGGTCAGTTCGACGGCGCAAGTGACCAGCGAAAGCTTGAGATATCCTCTCCAGGCGGGGCGCGGCGCCATGACAAACTCCCTGCGCGACAAGGTTCAACCGATAACGGCGTCCAACCGAGAACGGCCAAAGCCCGTTCCGGTTCCGGCGGCGCAAAAGGCAAGTCCGGGCTTTCGGCCCGGCCTTGCCTTGAACTCAATTCTCTATCGCTGCCCTACTCGGCGGCTTGCAGGTTGATCTTGCTTTCCGCTATCTCGGTAAGCTTACGGTCGGTCGCCTGCTCCTCCTTGAGATTGTTGGCCAGCACATTGGCGCAGTCGCTGCGGCCCAGTTGCTTGGCCCAGGCAATCAAGGTGCCATAACGGGTCATCTCATAATGCTCGACCGCCTGGGCCGAGGCGATCAGCGCAGCGTCGAGGACCTCCTTGTCGGCGATGTCGCCGCTGATGTCGTCGGCCTCTTCGAGAATGCCGTCGATGGCCGGGCAGTCGACCTGCTTGGCCTTCACGCCGTGCAGTTCGAACACCTGCTCGACACGCTGGATATGACCCTTGGTCTGGGCGAGATGTTTCTCAAAGCCGGCTTTCAGCTGCGGATCACTCGCCTTGTCGATCATCTTCGGCAGCGATTTCTCGATCTGTTTTTCAGCGTAATAGATGTCGCGCAGCGTGTGCACGAACAGGTCATCGAGTGTTTTGATATCCTTCGAAAAGAAGCCCATGGCCTTTGCCTTTCCATTCTCTTGCAGTTTCGGATTTTTGGCTGCGGCCCAACCCGAGCACCACAGCCTGCGGAACCGGTTCGTCCCGGCACTGGGAAATCAACGTGCGGCTGACGGGCGGGTTCCTGGTTTTCCGGCCGCGTGCACGGAAATTTCGCGGTCCAGCAAAAAGCTGAAACAAAACCGCGCCTCAGCGACATTCGGGCGAAACATATGTGATGCAAAAGTCACACTGGGCGAAATGCCGACGGACTGCATGGAAACACCGCGAATCAGCCGCATTCCAGCCATGAACGAAGGCATTTTCGACCAGAGATTAACATCGCGTTCACCGACTATTCACGCCTGGACGCTATGATCCCCGCAATTCGGAAGGGACATCCGAAACGGGACAGGGACCGAGTAAAATGAGCTTCTGGAATCACATCGCCGGCTATGCTGCCGCCATCCGCGAATTCGTCGCACCGACCTATCGGCCCGAGCGCTATTACATGCGCGGCCCAGGCCCCGCCTGCGCGCGCCGTGGCAACACGCTTGGGATCAGCGTGCACTGATGATGAGCATGGAGAGCCGTCACGACAGCCGAATATGCCGGCCCCACGCCGACAATCGGTCAACGACCTATCGCGCCGAGCGCCCTGCGCTGACCGACAGACGGCGTGCGACAACGCCAAGCCTTCAGCAGTCCGGGCTTTGATCCAGCCGCCGGCAGGTCTAGTGTCGCCTGACACCAGCTGCCGGGCGTCACGTGATCGTCAAGCCGAACCATTCTCCTGAGCCGCCAGAATTCGAATCACGTCGCCCGTTGATCGTGTTCGACGGTATTTGCGTGTTGTGCTCGGGCTTTGTGCGCATGGTGGTGAAGCTCGACCGCAAGGGCCGCTTCCATTTCGCAACGGCGCAGTCGCCCTTCGGCGAGATGCTGTTCCAGAAATACGGGCTGCGAACGGATCGCTACGAGACCAATCTCGTCATCGTCGATGGCGCCGCTTTCACCCGCCTGGACAGTTTCGTTGCCGTCATGGCCGAACTCGGCTGGCCGTGGCGGGCAGCGCGGATCCTGCTGCTGTTGCCGCGCCCGCTTCGCGACTGGCTCTACGACCGCATCGCAAAGAACCGCTACGCTCTGTTCGGCAAGAAGGACAATTGTGAAATCCCTTCCGCCGAGGTGAGGGCAAGGTTGATCGGCTAGGCTCATTGCCGTGGCCGGGAGCGGCGCGGGGCATTTTGGGGGAACTGCGGATGAAGGTTCTTGTCGTCGGCGGCTATGGCACCTTTGGCGGTCGCACCGTCGAGCTTTTGGAGGGCGAACCGCGTCTGATCCTCTTCGTCGCCGGGCGCTCGCTTGCCAAGGCTGACGCTTATTGCAACAGGCGTGCGCCGACAGCAGCCCGGCTGCAGCCGGCCCTGTTCGACCGTGACGGCGATCTCGCCGCGCAACTCGCTGCATTTGAGCCTGATATTGTAGTCGACGCGAGCGGCCCGTTCCAGGCCTATGGCGAGGGACGCTATCGCCTGATCGAGGCCTGCATCGCCCGGCGCATCAACTATCTCGATCTAGCCGACGGCTCGGATTTCGTCGCCGGCGTCTCTGCGTTCGACGAGGCGGCGCGAAATGCAGGGGTTTTCGTGCTGTCCGGCGTCTCGAGCTTTCCGGTGCTGACGGCCGCGGTTGTGCGCCGCCTGTCGTCGGACCTGACGCGGGTCGACGGCATTCGCGGCGGCATCGCGCCGTCGCCCTTGGCCGGTGTCGGCGGAAACGTCATTCACGCTATCGCCGGTTATGCCGGTCAGCCGGTGCGGCTTGTTCGCAATGGCCGTCCGGAACAAGGCCGTCCGTTCACCGAACAACTGCGCTACACCATCGCGCCGCCGGGCCGGCTGCCGCTTCGATACACGCTGTTTTCGCTTGTCGACGTTCCCGACCTGCGCGCCTTGGCCGAGCTTTGGCCGGAGGCGAGGACCATCTGGATGGGAGCCGGGCCGGTACCCGAGTTGCTGCACCGCGCCCTGATCTGCCTCGCCTGGCTGGTGCGCGCCGGATTGATCGGTTCGCTTTTGCCGCTGGCGCCGCTGATGCATCAGGCAACGAACCGGCTGCGCTGGGGCGAGCATCGCGGCGGCATGTTCGTCGAGGTGGAGGGATCTGACCGGGCGGGCGCCATCGTCAAGCGCTCGTGGCATCTCTTGGCCGAGGGCAATGATGGGCCGCTGATCCCGTCGATGGCGGTCGAAGCGCTGGTCCGCAAAGCGCTGGCCGGACATCAGCCCGCGCCGGGCGCACGGGCGGCGGTGCGCGATTTGGAGCTCCGGGATTATGAAGCGCTGTTCGCCGGCAAGACAATCTACACCGGGTTCAGGAATGAGCCCGCTGACAGGGACAAGTCGCTTTATGCCGTCTTGCTCGGCGACGCCTGGCATGGCCTGCCCCGGGAAATCCGCGCCATGCACGATTGCACAACAATGGCGGCAGGCCGCGCGCGCGTCGAACGCGGGCGCAATGTTCTTGGCCGGCTAATGGCCCGGATGGTCGGCTTCCCCGGGGCAAGCGAGGACATCCCGGTTCACGTCCGCTTCGACACCGACAAGGAGAGTGAGACCTGGACGCGGACATTCGGCAAGCACAGTTTTTCTAGCCTGCAGTTTGCAGGCCGGGGTCGATCGCAGCGCCTGCTGTGCGAACGCTTCGGCCCGCTGACCTTCGCGATGGCGCTGGTTGCCGAGGACGGCCGGCTGGCGCTGGTCTTGCGCTGCTGGAGCTTTTTTGGCCTGCCGCTGCCGATGTGGCTCGGTCCACGCTCGGCTTCCTACGAAACGGTGGAGGATGGCCGCTTCCGCTTCCACGTCGAGATCTCGCATCCACTTGCCGGCATGATCGCCTGCTACCGCGGCTGGCTGGAGCCCTCCGGCCCGCACGGCTCCAGCGAGATCGTGTCGCCTGCCAGCTTAGCCAGTTCGCGGCAGTCCTGCGCCGTGCACAGCGTCCAACCCTGACCCGTAGCGCCCGACGCGGCTAGCACGAGGCGCCGCTGTGGCCCGACCTTGGGCGCATAGACCCACCAGCCGTTTCTCAGCACCGAGCCTTGCGGCGGCTCCATCCCGGCGCCCGATCCCTTGATGCGGGCCTCGACCAGCTGCAGGCCGGACGGCAGCACCTTCCAGTCTTCCTGCCACTGAGTCTTCTCCACCGAATGCACCCAGGAGAGCGTGAAGGCAGCGACCGCGAGCGCCACCGTCTTGCCGGCCGCGACGATGCAGAGGCTCATCCCGAGTTGGCCAGCGAAGCCTGCCGCGCGCGCCAGCAGTGCCAGCCGATCCAGGCAAGGGACAGCGCCCAGCCGGCCTCGTCGGTAAGCGGCAGCGCCGCAACCAGCAGCACGCCGGCGGCGAAGGCGACGAGGCGTTCCCACCAGGCCATGCGCCGGGCCAGAAATCCGACGGCAGCGGCGCCCCACAGGACTATGCCCATGCAGGCTTTGATGACGATATAGGCGACCTCGACGGGATAGCCGAACTGGGCGGCGATCGGGCCGGGGTCCTGCAGCATCAGCGCCGGGGTATAGACCGCCATGAACGGCACAACGAAGCCGGCAATGGCAAGCTTGGTGGCCTGGATGCCGATCTTGAGGCCGCTTTCCTTGGCCATGGGTGCGGCGGCGAAGGCGGCCAGCGCCACAGGCGGAGTGAGATCGGCCATGATGCCGAAATAGAAGACGAACATATGGCTGACCACCAACGGCACGCCGAGCGACAGCAGCGCCGGCCCGGCCAGCGACGAAGTGATGATGTAATTGGGAATGGTCGGTATGCCCATGCCGAGCACCAGGCAGGTGAGCATGGTCAAAAGCAGCGACAGGAACAGATTGTTCTCGCCGATCGAGATGATCCAGCCGATGAAGGTCGAGGCGATGCCGGTAAGCGTCAACGTGCCGATGACGATGCCGACAATGGCGCAGGCAATGCCGACCGGCAGCGCGTTCTTTGCTCCCTCCGCAAGGGAATCGATGCATATGCGCAGCGTCTCGCGCCCGCCCTTGAACGTGAGGCAGGCGACGACCAGCACGGCGATGACCAGGCTGAGGATGTCGACGCCGAATTTCATGAAGGAAGCCGCGGCAAGCCCGAGCGCCAGCCAGAAGACGATGCGGAAGGCGAGCGGCCCGATCGATGCTGCCAGCGGCGTGCCGAGAATAAGCACAATGGTCAACGCCAGGCCCATGGTGCCGGCGAACACCGGTGTGTAGCCGGCAAACAGCAGGTAGATCAGTGCTGCGAGCGGCAGTACCAGCGGCCAATGCTGTCTCACCGCATCCCACGGATTGGGCAGGTCGGTCCTGGCCATGCCGTGCAGTCCGGCCTTGCCTGCCTCCAGGTGCACCTGCCAGAAACAGGCGCCGAAATAGAGCAGCGCCGGAATGATCGCCGCCTTGACCACCGCGGCATAGGGGATGTTCAGGGTCTCGGCCATGATAAAGGCAACCGCTCCCATCACCGGCGGCATGATCTGGCCGCCCATCGACGAGGTCGCCTCGACGGCGCCGGCGAAAGCCGAGCGGAAACCGAAGCGCTTCATCAGCGGGATGGTGAACTGGCCGCTGGCCACCACATTGGCGACGCCGGAGCCGGAAATGGTGCCCATCAGCGCCGAGGACAGCACACAGACCTGCGCCGGGCCGCCGCGCCATGAGCCGACCAGGCCAAGCGCAAAATCGTTGAACAGCGCGATCATGCCGGCGCGTTCAAGAAAGGCGGCGAAGACGACGAAGATGAAGATGTAGGCGGCCGAGACATAGACCGGCGTGCCGTAGATGCCTTCGGTGCCATAGGCGAAGGTGTCGACGAGCTGGGCGAAATCATAGCCGCGATGGATGAAAGGCGGCGGCAGATGATTGCCGGCAAATGCGTAGGCGAGAAAGATGAAGGCAATGACGGCGAGCGGCAGCCCCATCAATCGCCGCGCCGCCTCGAAGACCAGCACGACCAGCACCGCGCCGACGATCAGGTCAGGCGTGGTGAGAAAGCCGGAGCGGCGGATGAGGTCGGCATAGAACACCCAATTGTACAGACCGATGGCGAAGCCGAGCACGCCGAGCGTCCAGAACACTGCTTTCGCCGGGACGCTTTTGGCGCGCAGATTGGCGATTAGGGCAAAGCCGAGCAGCAGCAGGAAGCCGACATGCATGGCGCGTACGACCTGGCTCGGCAGGCTGCCATAGGCGGCGATGTAGATCTGGAAGATGGAGAAGGCGATGGCGATAAAAAAAGCCGCCTTGCCGGCGATGCCTTCGCCGAACCCCGGCGGCAATCCTTCGACAGGAGCTTCCGCTGTGGGGGAAAGAACGGTCGGGGTTGCGGTCATTGGCGGGGTTCCTGGCGGGGCGCTCCCCTCCCCGAGGGAGGGTGCGGAGCGAGGCGAGGCTCCTTACTTCACCAATCCCTTTTCCTTGTAATACCTCTCGGCGCCTGGATGCAGCGGCACCGGCATGCCGTCGAGCGCCTTGGCGGGGTCGATCGCCTTGGCGGCGGCGTGGGCAGCGGTGAGCTGGTCGAGATGCTCGAACAGCAATTTGGTCATCTGGTAGGCGGTCTCGTCAGGGACATCGGCGCTGGTGATCAGGAAATTGCCGACGGCGGCGGTCGCGACATCCTCGGTCTGGCCCTCATAGGTGCCCTTGGGGATGACCACGGAAAGATAGGGCGAGCCGATCTTGGCGACGTCCTCCGCCGGCACGGCAACGATGTTTACCGGCACCGAGGTGGCGAGGTCACGGATCGATGCGACCCCAAGGCCCGCCGACTGCAGCGTGGCGTCGAGCTGGCGGTTCTTGATCAACTCTACGGATTCGGCAAAGGGCAGATATTCGATCCGCCCGAGGTCTTCGTATTTCAGCCCGGCAGCGGCGAAAATGGTGCGGGCGTTGAGCTCGGTGCCTGAGGCCGGCGCGCCGACCGAAAGGCTCTTGCCCTTGAGATCGGCGAGCGTCTTGATGCCGGATTCCTTGCTGGCGACGATCTGGATATAATTGGGATAGATGGCCGCAATGCCGCGCAGCTTGTCGAGCTTGCCTGGGAAGCCTGCTTCGGTATTGCCTTCGGCGGCCAGCTTGACGGAATCGCCGAGTGCAAAGGCGATCTCGCCCTTGCCCTGCTGCAGCAAGTTGAGGTTTTCGACCGACGCTTTCGTCGCCTGCACCTGGGTGCGCGCGCCTTCGATGCCCTTGCCGTAGATTTCCGACAGCGCCACGCCGAGCGGATAGTAGACGCCCGACGTGCCGCCGGTCAGCACGTTGATGAATTCCTGTGCCTTGACCGATACCGCGCCAAGGCCAAGCGACAGCGCTATCGCGCCGGCGGCAACGAACTTCGTCCTGAAATTGAGCATTCGGTTTCCTCCCTGAAGTATCTGCCGCACTCTCCTCGTCAGCGCGATCCGGGACGAGTTTAGAGAGCGGACGGGAAATGCCAACCCGCAATTGTCGCCATTAGACGAACGGTTGAGCTTGCGTGAAATGCCATGGGAGCCGAAAGATTTTTGCAGCGCGTGTCGAAATCGGGCGAGGCCACGCGACATACGTTCGGCCCGCAACGGAGCGGCCTTCGAGAAAAACGGGAGAAGACCATGCGATACATGCTTTTGATCTATGCGAACGAAGCCGCGATGGCGGTCGCGCCGACGGAGAAGACCTACGAAATCAGCGCAGCCTATGGAGCCTATACCGAGGCGTTGAAGAAATCCGGAGCGTGGCTGGCCGGCGACCGGTTGAAGCCGACCCAGACCGCCACCACGGTGCGGATGGCCAACGGCAAGACCAATGTGCTCGACGGTCCCTATGCCGACACCAAGGAGCAGCTCGCCGGCTTCTACATGATCGAGGCTGAGGACGCCGACGCAGCAATTGCCTGGGCGGCTCGCTGCCCCGGTGCCAGCACCGGCACGATCGAGGTGCGGCCGATCTGGGAAATGACCGAGTACCCATCCCAGAAGTGACCGTGTGATGAACAGTCGTCCGGAGATCGCGCGGGCGGCGGCGGAAGCGGCCGCCCGGCAAAGCTACGGCAAGCTGGTCGCGTATCTCGCCGCGCGCACACGCGACGTGGCCGCTGCCGAGGACGCCTTGGCAGATGCCTTTGCAGCGGCGCTCGAGCGTTGGCCACAGGCGGGCGTGCCCGACAAGCCGGAAGCCTGGCTGCTGGCGGTGGCACGCAAGCGCCGCGTCGACGCGGTCAGACGACGACTGACAAGCGAGGCGGCCCGCGACCACCTTAGGCTGATCGCCGAGGAGATGGAGGCACGCATGGTCGACGAAGACCTGCCGGACGAGCGGCTCCGGCTGATGTTCGCCTGCGCCCATCCGGCGATCGAGGCCGGCGTCCGCGCGCCGCTGATCCTGCAGACGGTCCTGGGCTTCGACGCAGCGACGATCGCCTCGGCTTTCCTTGTCTCGCCAGCCACGATGAGCCAGCGCCTGGTGCGCGCCAAGACGCGAATTCGCGAGACAGGCATTCCGTTCCGCGTGCCGGAGCGGGCCGAACTCGGCGAGCGGCTGGGCACCGTTCTGGAAGCAATCTACGCGGCGTTTGCCGAAGGCTGGTCCGACCCGGCCGGCACCGAAACGCGGCGCCGCAATCTCGCGACAGAAGCCATCTGGCTCGGCCGTCTGATGGCCACGCTGATGCCGGACGAGCCGGAGGCGCTCGGCCTTTTGGCGCTGATGCTGTTCGCCGAAGCGCGGCGCGCGGCGCGGCGCAATGCGGCGGGCGATTATGTGCCGCTGGCCGAGCAGGATCTTGCACTGTGGGACGATACACTGATCGATGAAGCAGAGACGCTGCTCGGGCGCGCCGCGGCCAAGGGCGTTGTCGGCCGCTACCAGCTTGAGGCCGCCGTGCAGTCCGCCCATGCGACAAGACGGCTGACCGGCGGCACCGACTGGGTCGCGATCAAGGAGCTCTATGACGCGCTGTCAGTGATTGCCGGCTCGCCGGTGGTTTCGATCAACCGTGCGGTGGCCATTGCCGAGGCCGAAGGTGCTTCGGCAGGATTGGGCGCCCTTGATCAACTCAGCGGCGATAAGCGGCTGTATGACTATCAACCTTACTGGGCCGCCCGCGCGGGCCTGCTGGCCAGGCTCGGCAAAGTTCCGCAGGCGAGCGAGGCCTATGACCGGGCCATCGGCCTCGAACGCGATCCAGCCGTGCGCCGGTTCCTGCAGGAACGACGGGCAGAGCTCGGCCGCGCGGAAAAAGACTGAGACAAGGCGGAGTGCTCAGGCCGGCCACATGTCGTGGGAAGCATTCAGCCTCTTCATCACCCGATGTTCCCGCAAATTGGCCCACAGGCGTTCGATGTTCGGCCAAGCGGTTGGAACCTTCGCGACCTCCGGATGCCAGGCCACCAACATGACGAGATAGATGTCGGCCAGCGAGAGTTGGTCGCCGGCCAGCCAGTCGCGGCCGTCGAGGGCGGCATCGAGAATGGCGAAGCTGCGATCCATTTCCGAGACCGCCGCCTGTTTGAGGGCGTCCACGCCACCGGCGTCGGCCGTATAGCGATGCGCGTAGAAGAACCGCAGGTTGGCTGGATAGATGACGGAGGACATGAAAAACATCCAGCGCAGGAAATCCGCACGGTCAGGCGAACTTGCCGCGGGCGCCAGTCCTGCTTCCGGGTGGCGCTCGGCCAGCAGGATGCAGATCGCCGCGGATTCGGTCATCGAGCGTCCGTCCGGCAAGATCAGGACCGGCACCTGGTTCAAGGGGCTGATATCAAGAAAGGCCTGATCGAGGCGGCCCTTCGGAACGTCGATCTGGTGGAAAGGCACGCCTGCCAAAGCGAGCGCCGCCTCGACAACAAAGCCGCCGGTATTGGCACGCGTATAGAGCTTGTACATGAAATCCTCCGCCAGCCGGCATAGGGCCGGTGGCGATTTGAACCGGAAGCACCACCCTGCTCAAGCGAGCGACGGCCGCCACAGGTGTTTTTTCAGCGGTCCAGCGAGCTGCGATCTAGACCCTGGGCGTTGTTATTGGAACCTGTCGCGAGATGAAGTGTCGAGGACTTACGCACCCAGCCCTTCGAACAGGATCGTCGACAGATAGCGTTCGGCGAAGGATGGAATGACGACCACCAGGTTCTTGCCCTTGTTCTCCGGCCGCGAGCCGACGACGATCGCCGCTTGCAGGGCGGCACCCGACGAAATGCCGACCGGCACACCTTCGAGCCGAGCGACGAGCCGTGCATTGGCAACCGAATCCTCGTTCGAGACCTTGACGATCTCGTCGTAGATCGTCGTGTCGAGGATTTTTGGCGCGAAGCCGGCGCCAATGCCCTGGATCTTGTGCGGGCCTGGCTGGCCGCCCGACAGCACCGGCGAGGCTTCCGGTTCGACGGCGACGACATGCACCGAGGGCTTGCGCTTCTTCAGCACCTGGCCGACGCCGGTGATGGTGCCGCCGGTCCCGATGCCGGCAACGAAGATATCGACTTCGCCATGGGTGTCGTTCCAGATTTCCTCGGCCGTGGTGCGGCGATGGATTTCCGGATTGGCGGGGTTTTCGAATTGCTGCGGAATGACGGCGTCGGGCAGTGTTGCCGCCAGCTCGTCGGCCTTGGCGATGGCCCCCTTCATGCCTTTCGGCCCTTCGGTCAGCACCAGCTCGGCACCGAGCAGCGCCAGCATCTTGCGGCGTTCGACGGACATGGTTTCCGGCATGGTCAGAATCAGCTTATAGCCCTTGGCGGCGGCGGCAAAGGCGAGCGCGATGCCGGTATTGCCCGAGGTCGGCTCGATCAGCGTGGTCTTGCCGGGCGTAATCCTGCCCGAAGCCTCCAATGCCTCGATCATCGACACGCCGATGCGGTCCTTGACGGAGGCGATCGGGTTGAAGAATTCGAGCTTGGCCAGCAGATTGGCGACGACACCCTTCTCCCTGGCGAATTTATCCAGTCGCACCAGCGGCGTGTCGCCGATCGTCTCGGTGATCGAATTGTAGATGCGGCCGCGGCCGGGCACGTGTGTGTGGGTGGCGGGCTTGTTCATTGGTTTTCCTCCCAGAGGTCAAGCGGCAAGAGCCGGGCGGGCATAGGATAGAGCCATCCACCGCGCAAGATAGGCACGTTCGAAAAATATCCGGGTGACGGTCGTGCTGAATACCGGCGCCTTGCAGGGCGTTGGGCGGATTGGCGAAGAGATCTACTGGCGGGCGGCAATTGCCGCCGCCGCACCGACCATGAAGCCGGCGGCGGTGCGGTTGAGTGCCCTCAGCGCCCGCGGCGACTTCAGGAACCAGCGCGCCTTGGCCGCCAGCGCCAGATAGGGCACCAGCACCACGAGCAGAACGATGATAGTGAGCGCGACCAGGATGCCGTAATCGGCCAGTGTGATCGTCTTCAGATCGACGATGGTCGGGGTGATGGCGAGATAGAAGATCATCGTCTTCGGATTGCCGAGTGTGACGGCGAGACCGGCTACAAAGCTGGATGCCAAGCCGCCTTTGCCTTTCTTCGCCTCTACCGTTTCGGGCGTGATGCCGCTCGTCCAGAAACGCCAGCCAAGAAAAGCGAGGTAGGCGACGCCCAGCCATTTGATGGCCAGGAAGACCATGCCGAACGTCTGTGCGACGAAAGCCAGGCCGAGCACCACGGCAGTCAAATAGGTCAGGTCGCCGAGCATCAGCCCGAACGACATGGCCAGCGACGAGCGGAAGCCGGAACCCAGCGCACGCGCAACAAGCGCGGTGACGCCTGGGCCGGGGATGGCTGCGGCGATGCCGAGGGCGGCGCTATAGGCGAGGAACCCGGTGAGCGTCATGGTTCGCGCTTGTCGCACAATGTTGAAGTTGGGTGAATTCCCTCGGGCCGAATTCGATTGCGCCAGCGCAGCAGGCGACGCCGCCGTTCAGGAGCGGCCGTCTTCGTAGGTAACGCGCCAGATGGTGCCGTTACCGTCCTCGGTGACGATCAGGGAACCGTCCTTGGCCATGGCGACACCGACCGGGCGGCCCCAGACGGCGTCGTTCGAGATGACGAAGCCGGTCATGAAGTCCTCATACTCGCCGGTCGGCTTGCCATCCCTGAATTTGAGCCTCACCACCTTGTAGCCGGTCCTGGCGCCACGGTTCCACGAACCATGCATGGTGACGAAAGCATCCCCCCGGTAATCCGCCGGAAAGTTCTTGCCGTCGTAGAAGGCTATGTTCATCGGCGCCGAATGCGCCTGCATCAATACATCGGGGACAGTGGCCTTGCCGGCGAGGTCTGGCCGCTCGCCCTGATGGCGCGGATCCTCGTGGTTGCCGATGTAGTACCAAGGCCAACCATAGAACGCACCGTCCTTGACTTCAGTTGCAAACTCGAACGGCACATTGTCGCCGAGCTCGTCGCGCTCGTTGACGACGCACCACAACGCGCCGCTGGCGGGCTGCACCGTCATGCCCGTACAGTTGCGCAGGCCGGTGGCGACAGTTCGGGGATTTTTCCCGTCCGGGTCAAAGGCGAGCACATCGGCACGGCCGTCCTCGGGGCCCCAGGCCGCCCCGAGCGGCTTTGATTTCGCCCAGGCGTCGAGGCCGCCATCCGGCTGCTTGTCCATGTCCTCGGCGACATTCGAGTCCGAGCCAACCGATAAAAAAAGCGTCTTGCCGTCAAGCGAGAAGGCGATGTCGCGGGTCGAGTGACCGCCCGACGGGATTTTGGCGACAATGGTTTCTGGTTTACCGGACGCCTTCAGGTCACCGTCGCGATAGGGGAAGCGGACGATGCTGTCGCTGTTTGCGACATAGACCCATTGCGGCTTGCCGCCTGGCGGATAGAAGGCGATGCCGTATGGATAGTTGAGGCCTTGGGCGAAAATCGCTTTCTCGATGGGTTTGGCGCGGCCCTCGGCCAGACGGTAGACGCGTATTTGGTCGGCATGGCCGTTTGCGATGAACAGGTCGCCGTTCGGAGCGATGCGAACGACGCGCGGATTATAGAGTCCGGAGGCGATCATTTCGGCCGAAAAGCCCGGCGGCAATTCTGGCTCGGCGCTTTCGGGCCGTTCCGCCACGCCGCCGCCGTTCGAAGCGGATTGAGCGGGGTCGGCTGCCGGCATGTCTTGCGGCCCGATCAGGCGGCGGACGCCAGGCCTGTCGGCGTGCCAATCGCCAAAAGCGGCTTCGCCTTTGAGCACCTTTTGATCCGCCTGCTGGGCGGCTGCCGGTGTCGCGACAAGGAGGGCAGCGGCAACGGCCGCAAAGCCGCCAGATCGGATCATTAACGTCCTCCGAGGTTTGCCTCGAAGAGGGCAAACGGGATCAGGCATTGGTCGTTCCAAGCGGTGGTCCAGCACACGAGGATTTGAAGCCGAACCCCGTTCAGTTGCCAGAGGCGTAGAAGTCGTCGTCGAGTCGCTTTTCCAGCGCGACCAGATCGGCCGGCAGCGGCAGGCCCATGGCCCGCATCTCTTGCAGCTTCTCACGCAACTGCTCTTGCACCTCGTGGTGATCCTCAGGCTGATTGACCATTTCCTCGAGCAGCAGGCTGATCTGGGCCTTGAACGATTCCAGCGCCATTCTTTTTCTCCTTGCGGCAGGCCGCGGCGGCTCCTAGCGCAGCATGCGCGAAATCAGCTGCGCGGTATAGTCGACCATCGGTACTATGCGCGCATAATTCAGCCGCGTCGGCCCGATGACGCCGAGCGCACCGACGACGCGCGCGTCCTTGTCGCGATAGGGTGCCACCACCAGCGAGGAGCCCGACAGCGAAAACAGCTTGTTTTCCGAACCGATGAATATGCGCACCCCCGGGCCTTCCTCGGCGAGGTCGAGGAGCTGGATCAGTCCATCCTGCGTCTCCAGATCCTCGAACAGATGCCGCAGCAATTCTATGTCGGCCTGGGCGGTGACGTTTTCCAGGAGATTGGCGCGGCCGCGCACGATAAGCCGCCCAGGCACCCCGCTTTCGGCGCCTGCCCAGACCGCCAGGCCCTTCTCGACCAGATCCTGCGACAGCGTGTCGAGGGCTGCCCTGGTCTCTTCCTTGATGCGGGCGATCTCGACCCGGGCCTCGGCCAGGGTGCGGCCGCGGATATGGGCGTTGAGGAAGTTGGAGGCTTCGTGCAATTGCGAGACGGTGATGCCGGCGGGCAGATCGATGACGCGATTTTCGACGTCGCCGTTCTGCGAGACCAGCACGGCCAGCGCCTTGGTCGGCTCGAGCTGGATGAATTCGATGTGCTTCAGCGCCGCCTCATTTTTGGCGGCGAGCACGAGGCCGGCGCCGCGCGACATGCCGGACAGCATCTGGCTGGCCTCGGTCAGCATATGCTCCAGCGTCGCGCCCGAGCCGGAGGCGCGCACCTGCGCCTCGATGGTGCGGCGCTCCTCGTCGGAGAGGTCGCCGAGTTCCATGAATGCATCGACGAAGAAGCGCAAGCCGGCCTGGGTCGGCAGCCGGCCAGCCGAGATGTGCGGCGCGTAGATCAGGCCGAGATGCTCGAGGTCGCTCATCACGTTGCGGATGGTGGCCGGCGACAGCGATGACGGCAGGATGCGCGACAGGCTGCGCGAACCGACCGGCTCGCCATCCTTCAAATAGGAATCGACGATGCGCCGGAAGATGTCGCGCGAACGCATATCGAGCGATTGAAGCGCGGGCGGTTGAAGTGCCGGCGACGAGAGCAATGGCGACTGCGAACCGGGATCGACTACCTTGGTCATTCGAGCCAGAAACCTCCGGTCCGAAGATATAGACTTCCGCGGCGTCGGCGCAACCGGTCCATTTTCCTTTGCGCCTCACGCCCCGTGCGGCTACAAGCCGGCCAAGATTCCCCGGCCAAGATTCCGAAGAAAGAAAGAAGCCTGAATGCGCCCTTCCAAACGCCAATTCGACGAAATGCGCCCCATCTCCTTCGAGCGCGGCGTCTCCAAGCATGCGGAAGGCTCGTGCCTGGTGAAGTTCGGCGACACGCATGTGCTGTGTACGGCCAGCCTGGAGGAAAAGGTGCCGGGCTGGATGCGCAACTCCGGCAAGGGCTGGGTGACGGCGGAATACGGCATGCTGCCGCGTTCGACCGGCGAGCGCATGCGCCGCGAGGCTTCGGCCGGCAAACAAGGCGGCCGCACGCTGGAGATCCAGCGGCTGATCGGCCGCTCCCTGCGCGCCGTGGTCGATCTGCAGGCGCTCGGTGAGCAGCAGATCACCGTCGACTGCGACGTGATCCAGGCCGACGGCGGCACGCGCACCGCTTCGATCACCGGCGGCTGGGTGGCGCTCTACGACTGCCTGCGCTGGATGGAAGCCCGCCAGATGGCGAGCCTGGGCAAGGTGCTTAAGGATCACGTCGCGGCGATCTCCTGCGGCATCCATGATGGCCAGCCGGTCATCGATCTCGACTATATCGAGGATTCCTCGGCCGGCACCGACGCCAATTTCGTCATGACCGGCAAGGGCGGCATCGTCGAGATCCAGGGCACAGCCGAGGGCGAGCCGTTCTCGGAAGAGCAGTTCGCGGCGCTGATGGAGCTCGCCAAGAAAGGCATTCAGCGCCTGGTCAGCTTGCAGCAGATGGCGGTGGCTTAGCTGCGGTCAATATTGGAGAGATTGGCGATCCTGTGACTCCTTCCGCAATCCTGGAATCAGCACTCTACGTGACGGACCTTGCTGCCGCGGAACGGTTCTATTCGGGCGTCCTCGGGCTCGATCTGCTCGGTAAGGTCGATGGCAGGCATCTCTTCTTCCGCTGCGGCGACGGCGTGCTGCTTATCTTCAATGCCGAGGCGACCAAAGTGCCGCCGCGGGCCGACGCCAAGCTGCCCGTGCCGCCGCATGGCACGGTCGGCGAGGGCCATCTTTGCTTCGCCGCAAGCGCGGATGAAATCCCACGCTGGAAAGCGCATCTTGAGGCGAAGAAAATCGCCATCGAAAGTGAGTTCGAATGGCCTCAGGGCGGTCGCTCGATCTATATTCGCGACCCCTCGGGCAATTCGATCGAATTCGCCGAGCCAAGAATTTGGGGCATCTGATGCATTCGCCGCCTGTTCATTCACCAACTATTCATTCGCTTGATGGGCATAAGATCGTCGTCGCAAGCCACAATGCCGGCAAATTGCGCGAATTCACCGATCTGATGGCGCCATTCGGCATAGAAGCGAAGTCCGCAAAGGAATACGGCTTGCCGGAGCCGGACGAGACTGGCACCACTTTCGAGCAGAACGCCTTCATAAAGGCCTTGGCCGCCGCCAAGGCAACTGGATTGCCGGCGCTGTCGGACGATTCCGGCCTGTGTGTCGATGCGCTCGACGGCGCACCCGGCGTCTACACCGCCAACTGGGCCGAGACGCCGGACGGCTCCCGCGACTTCGGCATGGCCATGCAGCGCACGGAAGTGGCCTTGCAAGAAGTTGGCGCGATCACGCCTGCCCAGCGCAAGGGCCGCTTTGTCGCGGTCATCTGCCTTGCCTTCCCTGATGGCCAGGCGGAATATTTTCGCGGTGAGGTCGAGGGCACGCTGGTATGGCCGCCGCGCGGCGAGCTCGGCTTCGGCTACGATCCGGTGTTCTTGCCCGATGGGTTCGAAAAGACCTTCGGCGAGATGAGCGCGGAGGAAAAGCATGGCTGGAAGCCCGGCCAGCCAACCGCATTGTCGCACCGTGCCCGTGCCTTCCAGAAATTCGCCCAAGCCCGATTGGCCGGCGCATGACCATGCTGCTCGACCGCAGCCCCGGTTTCGGCGTCTACGTCCACTGGCCATTCTGCGCGGCCAAATGCCCCTATTGCGACTTCAACAGCCATGTCCGCCACCAGCCGGTCGACCAGGAGCGTTTTGCCCGCGCCTTCGAGACCGAGCTGGCGACGATGCGCGGCCGCACCGGGCCGCGCGAGGTGACCAGTATCTTTCTTGGCGGCGGCACGCCATCGCTGATGAAGCCGCAGACCGTGGCGGCGGTGCTGGATGCAGTGGCGAAGAACTGGACGGTGCCCGGTGGCATCGAGGTGACGCTGGAGGCCAATCCCTCCTCGGTCGAGGCCGAGCGCTTTCGCGGCTATCGCGCGGCCGGCGTCAACCGGGTGTCGCTTGGCGTGCAGGCGCTGAACGACAAGGATCTGCGCTTCCTCGGCCGTTTGCACAATGTCGATGAGGCTCTGCATGCGATCAGCCTGGCGCGCGAGATATTCCCACGGCTGTCGTTCGACCTGATCTACGCGCGACCTGGTCAGACGCCGGAAGCGTGGCAGGCGGAGCTCGAGCAGGCGATCGGCCACGCCGCAGACCATCTGTCGCTCTATCAGCTGACCATCGAGGAAGGCACGCCGTTCCATGCACTGCATGCGGCAAGGAAATTCATCATTCCAGACAATGAGCTTGCCGCCGATCTCTACGCGTTGACACAGGAGATCACCGCCGCGCACGGACTGCCGGCCTACGAGATTTCCAACCACGCCAGGCCCGGCGCCGAAAGCCGGCACAATCTCACCTACTGGCGTTATGGCGAATATGTCGGCGTCGGTCCCGGCGCGCATGGCCGGTTCGTCGAAAATGGCCGCCGCGTGGTGACGATCGCCGAGAAAATGCCGGAGACCTGGGCCAATCTGGTCGAGGCCAAGGGCCATGGCGTTACCGGCGGCGAAATCCTGACGCGCTCGGAAGAGGCCGACGAGTTCCTGCTGATGGGGCTGAGGCTGGCGGAAGGCATCGACCTTTCCCGCTACGAGGCATTTTCAGGGCGCGGCCTGTCGACGGCACGGCTGTCGGTGCTGCAGGACGAAGGCCTGGTGGCACCGATCGGCAATGCCCGCCTGCGCGCCACGCCGGCCGGCATGATCGTGCTCGATGCGGTCGTGGCGGATTTGGCCAGATAGCACGTTGAAGAACGTTCTCTTCACCTGCAGCCAGAATCGCTTGCGCAGCCCGACGGCGGAGCAGGTGTTTTCCAAGCGGCGGGACATCGAGGTCGCTTCGGCCGGCACTAATGACGCATGAACTCGTCGCCTGGGCCGACATCATCTTCGTGATGGAAAAAACGCACCGCGCCAAACTGCAGCAGAAATTCAAGACAAGCCTGAAAAAGGCTCGAGTAATCTGCCTCGATATTCCCGACGACTATGCATTCATGGACCCGGCTCTGGTGGACCTGCTGGAGCCCCGCGTCTCGAAGTATCTGGGTGAAGGATACATGGCGGAGCATTCGCAACCGCGCTTCGAGAACTGTCTCGACCGATCGCTAAGGTTTGCGGGGTCAAGCCTCGTGCTTGTGGCGGTGTTTGGCGCGATCTTTTTCGCTGGTCTCTCCGGAACGGGCCGGCTTGATCTCGCTTTTGTCGCGTGAGGCATGGTGCTGGTCGTCTGCGGAATGTGACGCTGCGCCATCGCGGGCGCTTTTTGTTTCGAGGCGGGTGATGAAAATGTCGAAGCGATTGGGCATCGTCCGGTCAGTGCTCCATCGTGCGGTCGGTTTCGTTTGCTTGCTTGCTCTCTGTCGATCGCTGGCGTGCAAGCGGCTTCTTGGCTCTGCCATCTGCGGCTTCGGCAGGCAGGCTCTTGTCGCATGGCGCGGCGAAGCGTTTGCGGCCGGCATAGTAGGGTTCGAAAACGTCCTGTATGGTCAGGCTGTTCATCCTGCTCCTCCCGAGATCAGGTGTAAAATTCGCCGGCAACGGTTTCGTTCCCTACTATGGCGAAGGCATGGCGGCTGGTTCACGTCGGCATCCCTTTTGGAACCCGGGCCTTTGCAACCCAGGCTTTTGCAACCAAGCGTGAGCCGTGCCAAACAGGGTCGAACGGAGTTGTGCAGGTGACCGGCGAATCGGCCAAACGCAGTTATGTGGTCGGGCAGACCGAAATCGCCGCCCGGCCGCTCGAGCCGGCGCTCTACCTGGTGGCGACGCCTATCGGCAATCTCGCCGACATCACGCTGCGCGCGCTGGAAACGCTCGCCGCCGCCGATATCGTCGCTTGCGAGGACACACGTGTCAGCCGCGTGCTGCTCGACCGCTACGGCATCCGCCGCCGCACCACCGCCTACCCCGCGCACTATGGCGGCTAGGGCGGACCGAAGGTGATCGCGGCGCTGCTTGCCGGCCAAAGCGTAGCGCGGATCTCGGATGCCGGCACGCCGCTCATCTCCGACCCCGGCTACCGGCTGGTCGGTGAGGCGCTGGAACGCGGCATTCGTGTCGTGCCGATCCCCGGCCCGTCAGCAGCACTTGCCGCTTTGACGGCATCCGGCCTGCCCTCGGACGCGTTTCTGTTTGCCGGCTTCCTGCCGGTGAAGACCGGGCAGCGGCTGACGCGGCTGGAAGCGCTGAAGGCGGTGCCGGCAACGTTGATCTTCTTCGAATCGCCGCGCCGGCTGGCCGAGACGCTCAGTGCCATGGTCGAGGTGCTGGGCGGTGCCCGCAAGGCGGCGATCGGCCGCGAGCTGACCAAGACTTTCGAGGAGATGCGGACCGGCACCCTGCAATCGCTCGCCGGCCATTATGCGGGAGCCGATACGCCCAAGGGTGAAATCGTCATCTGCGTCGGCCCGGCCGATGCGGTCGCTGATGAGCCAGAAGACATCGACCGGCTGCTGCTTTCGCTCGCCGCCGAAATGCCGGCCTCCAAGGCAGCGGCGGAAGCCGCCAAGATGACGGGTGGCCAGAAGCAGACGCTCTATCGTCGGCTGCTCGACCTCAAGAATGCTGGAAGAGACGGGGCCGGCGGAGACGGCGATGGCTGAACGGCCAAGCGCCAGCCGGCAAAAGGCCTACCGGCGCGGCCATCACGGCGAATGGCTGGCGGCGGCGGCGCTGATGCTGAAAGGCTACCGAATTCTTGCCCGCCGCCACCGCACCAGGTTCGGCGAGATCGACCTGATCGCGCGGCGTGGCGATCTGGTGCTGATCGTCGAGGTCAAGGCGCGCCGCACGCTGATGGAGGCAATGGAAGCCGTCGGTCGCGAATCGGAGCACCGCATCGAAGGCGCCGCCGATTTCTGGCTGTCGCGCCAATCCGACTACGGAAAATTATCGGTGCGCTTCGACATGGTGGCGGTGCTGCCGTGGCGTTGGCCGGTGCATGTCGAGAATGTGTTTTACGGGCGAAACTAGGCCATTCTCGAAGTGGGGCCGTTTTGCTGCGCCTGCGGTTCAGATCATGGTTTGCCGATCTGTCAAGCATCCGCCCAGCGCTGACTGGAACAAAAGCGTTCCTGCGTTGTTCCTCAATCGTCCTGATGTTCGACGGGCTGGTTCAAGTGCCGGCCAGGGCAGTCCTCGTGGCAGCTATGCGAGGACAAAGGGATGGCGAGGCAAATGGATCCCGACGATCTCAACCCGGAACGGATCGTCACCGTGTTCGGCGGAACTGGCTTTCTCGGGCGCAGGATCGTGAAGCGACTCCTGGAAAGAGGTTTCACGGTGCGCGTCGCATCTCGCCATCCGGCTCGCGTGGCCCTGGTCTTTTCCTCGATTACGAGGATGCCCGAAGCAGTCGACGCGGATATAACGGATGCGTCCTCGATCGGGTCGGCCATTGCCGGATCGCAGGCGGTCGTGAATGCTGTCAGTCTTTACGTCGAGCAGGGCGTCCAGACCTTTGAACGCGTGCATGTGAAAGCCGCGGCCGATCTCGCTGCCGCGTCGCGCGACCGCGCGATCGACCAGTTCGTCCAGATTTCAGGGATCGGCTCCGATCCTCAATCGGATTCGAATTACATAAGGGCGCGTGGGCGCGGAGAAGGTGCCGTGGAAAGCGCATTTCCCGGCGCTTTCATTGTGCGTCCCGCCGTCATGACAGGACCTGACGACACTTTCCTGACGACCATTGTGAGGCTGATACGCCTCCTGCCGGTCTATCCGCTGTTCGGCGATGGTGGCACACGGCTTCAGCCGGTCCATGTGGCGGACGTCGCAGAAGCAGTGAGCCGGCTGATCGACGGGCGAACCCACAAGGGTTCATCCATATTCGAATTCGCTGGCCCGCGCATCTATACCTATAAGGAACTGCTTCGGGAGATCGCCCGACAGCTCGGGACGCACGTCCAGCTGATGCCGGTGCCGTTTGCGGTATGGAACGCCTTGGCTGGCGTCGCGGAACTCCTCCCGGCTGCCCCCATAACGCGCAACCAGGTCGATCTCATGCGTCAGGACAATGTGGCAGCAATCGACGTGCCTGGCCTGAAGGAACTCGACATCGAGCCGCGGGGTATCGACGAGGTGATCCGTGCGATCGAACAGCGTCGTGGCACAGGCTCGCGGTCGTCTCCGCCTTAGGACGGCCCCCTGATCCTGGCGGGAACCTATCGCCGCGCGACAGGTTGGTCGAGCTTGGAGCCAGTGAAAGAAGGAAAAGAACTATGGCCAGATGCGATCAATGCGGGAATGACTACGATAAGGCTTTCAACGTGACGATGGCCGACGAGACCTACACATTCGACAGCTTCGAATGCGCGGTCCAGAAACTTGCTCCGACGTGTCCGCATTGCGGATGCCGGATCATCGGACATGGCGTCGAACAGGATGACATCATCTACTGCTGCGCACATTGCGCCGCGGAGGAAGGCGCGAGCGCGCTGACCGATCGTGCGCCTTGACGCGCCTCCTTTGGCGTCTCCAGGTCGACCATTCCGAACGACTGCGCCGGCTCGGTCCGCTAGGCAGCGTACGTCGTCTTGATCGCGCCAGAGCTGTCATGTTCTTGCAGTTCAAGAACCCGCGTTCGACGGCTGGTTTAGACGCCGTTCCGTGGCAAGTCGGCTCGCGCTTGGACAAGTCGCTCCACGACGGCCGCCGTCTCCTCTGGAATGGCCGGTATGGTGCCCGACTTCCGCGTCGATCCGAAATCGAGGCCGGCGAAAAAGAGACCTGGAACAGCGCCGACGCCATCCTCGTGGACGGGCTGGCCGGCTGCATCGAGCGCGCCGGGAAGCCGAACCCACGAGAAATCGCCGGTGAAGCCCGTGCACCAGATCACCGATCTGATGCCGCTCGCCGTCCAGTCGAGGGAGCGGATCGGAGGATCGGGCAAGCGCGGTTCAATCGTCTCGGCCGGATCGTCCTCGGCCAGTGGCGCATCGAGGCCGGCGCGCTCGATGTACTCGTCAACCAGGCGCTTGGCATTCGCGGAGACTTCGTCGGCAAATCGCATATGGTCGTCGAGCTCGTCGCCGAAGACGAGGTTGCCGTTCTCCACACCCCTGAAGCGGCCGAGCAGCACCACGCCCTGCGCGCTCAGCGATTGCAGGCTGATCGTGTGGGTCGCGCCGACCAGCGCGCGGGCCTGCAGCTTGCCGGAGGGGAGGACGAGTTCCTTGCGTGGAACGTCGAGAAACCCGGACAGCGTCAGCCATTTGAGTATGTTGCCCCCGCGGTAGCGCCGCACCCAACGGCCGTTGCGGCTGGTCGCCAAAAAGACCACACGTCCTGCCGACGCCAGATCCTCGGCGATCTGGCCGCCCGACTGGCCGCTGCCGACCACCAGCACCGCGCCACTCTCGAACTCGGCCGGGTTGCGATAAGCCGAGGAATCGACTTGGCGAATTGCGGTTGGCAAATCCGCCGACCCTGCTGGCCGGACCTGCCGATTCTGGTCGCCGGTGGCGATCACCACAGTGCGCGCCAGAAATGCCCTGTCCGTCGTGGTGATGCGAAAGATCCCGTCGTCTCTGGTCAGCTCTTGCACCGGAGTTTGAGTGCTTACCGGCAACCGGTGCCGCTCGGCATAGCCTTCGAGGTATGCGACGAACTCGTGGTGGGTTATCGCGCCCCAGGGCTCGGGGCCGTCGTAGGAATCACCGGGTAAGATGGAGCGGACGGTCGGCGAGTTCAGTCGAAACGAGTTCCATCGCTGCGTTCGCCACGTTTCGCCAATCCGGCCTCGATCGAGTACACGGTGGTTGCGGCCCTGCCGTTTCAAGAAGTAGCTGACGCCGAGACCCGCCGGACCGGCGCCAATAACGAGGGCGTCAAGAACTTCGCTCACGCATTCCCCCTGCCAACCATACGTCCACAAGATCGTATGGCTCGGCTTCGGGCAAGAATAGAGTTCCGGCTGGGATTGCGCTATCCGCGCCGGCTCACCCCCAGATTGCCAGCCCCGTCAGCCCGACGATGCCGACGACCAGCCGCCACCAGCCGAACAGCGCGTAGCCATGGCGCGAGACGTAGTCGAGCAGGAAGCGCACGACGATTAGCGCGGTGACGAAGGCGGCAACGAAGCCGACCGTGATGATGGGCAAGTCGGCGCTGCTTAGCACATTGCGGTTCTTGAACAGGTCGAAGGCGAAGGCGCCGACCATCGTCGGGATGGCAAGGAAGAAAGAGAATTCCGCCGCCGCCCGCTTGTCGACGCCGAGCAGCAGCGCGCCGACGATGGTCGAGCCCGAACGCGACGTGCCGGGGATTAGCGACAAGCACTGGAACAGCCCGATCTGCAGATAAAGCCTGGTCGGAAACCGCTCGACATCGTGGTAATACGGCTTCGGCGTCATGCGATCGACCAGCAGTAGGATGACACCGCCGATGATCAGCATGATGCAGATCAGCCGCGGCGATTCGAACAGCACCGTCTTGATGAAGTCATGCGCCAGTGCGCCGATAATGGCCGCCGGCAGGAATGCGATGAGAATGCCAAGGACGAAATGCCGCGTCAGCCGATCGTAGGGCAGCTCGAGCAGCATCTTCCAGAGACGGCGGAAATAGACGCTGAGGATCGCCAATATGGCGCCGAGCTGGATCAGGATCTCGAAGGCCTTGCCGGTCGAATGAAAGCCGAGGAAATGGCCGGCGAGCAGGATATGACCGGTCGAAGACACCGGAATAAACTCGGTCAGGCCCTCGAGCATGCCGAGCAGCAGCGCTTCGACTACGGTTTGGCTTTCCATGGCAACCTCGGCGTTGGAGGGCGGGCTTGAGAAAACGGTTTGCTTGTCACGGCGCGGAACTCCCCCTATAGGTCGCAGCACCCTGACAGCCCCTGAATCGGGCGGCCAAGACTTACCGGCGCAGCCGGCGATTTGCCAGTGCGCTCTATTATCGCGGGACCATGCTGACGCTTTTCCACCATCCGATGTTCGCCAGCTGCCGCTTCGTCCGCCTCGCCTTTGGCGAGTATGCCGAGGAACTGGCGCTGATCGAAGAAAAGCCGTGGACGCGGCGCAAGGAGTTCCTGGCACTGAACCCGGCCGGCACGCTGCCGATCCTGCTTGCCGAGGGCGACGTGCCGATCGTCGGCGCGATGGTCATCGCCGAATATCTCGACGAGACGCGCGGCGTACTCAAGCGCGACAAGCGGCTGTTCGCCGAGGATCCGATGGAGCGCGCCGAAATCCGCCGGCTGACCGACTGGTACCTCAACAAGGCGGAAAGCGAGGTTACCCGGCATCTGGTGCGCGAGCGCGTCCTGAAGCCGGTCATGCCGGAAACGGCAGGCGGCGGCTCGCCCGATTCGGCGGCGATCCGAGCCGCCCGTGCCAATATCCGCCAGCACATGAAATACACCAACTGGCTGGCCGGCACTCGTCACTGGCTGGCCGGCAACAAGGTCACCTATGCCGATCTCGCGGCGGCGGCGGCACTGTCGGTGCTCGACTATCTCGGCGAGATCGACTGGCGCGAACACAGCGCCGCGCGCGAATGGTATACAAGGGTGAAATCACGGCCTTCGTTCCGGCCGCTTCTGTCCGACCGGGTGCGCGGCCTGTCGCCGGTGTCACATTATGCGGATCTCGATTTCTGATACGGCAAAGCTGCGCGCGCTCATCGACCGCGAGGCGCGGAACGCCGGCTTCGACGCCGTTGCCGTCACCACGCCCGATGCGATCCCGCAGGCGCCGGAGCGGCTGGCCGAATTCGTTACTGACGGCTTTCACGGCTCGATGGGCTGGATTGCCGAAACGCTCGAGCGGCGAGGCAAACCGACGACGCTTTGGCCAGAGGTCCGCTCGATCGTCGTGCTGGCGATGAATTACGGCCCCGACCACGACCCACGCGAGGTGCTGGCGAAGCGCGACCGCGGCGCGATCTCGGCCTATGCGCAGAACCGCGACTATCATGACGTGATGAAAGGCCGGCTGAAGGAGATCGCCGGCAAGATCGTGGCGCGCGCCGGCGGTGACGTGAAAGTGTTTGTCGACACCGCACCGGTGATGGAAAAGCCGCTGGCCGAGGCGGCCGGCCTCGGCTGGCAAGGCAAGCACACCAACCTGGTTAGCCGCGCGCATGGCTCCTGGCTGTTCCTCGGCACCATCTTCACGACGGCCGAGCTGGTGCCGGACGCGCCTGAGGACGATCATTGCGGCTCCTGCCGGGCCTGCCTCGACGCCTGCCCGACCGATGCCTTTCCGGCGCCTTACCGGCTCGATGCGCGGCGCTGCATTTCATACCTCACCATCGAGAACAAAGGACCGATCCCGCATGAGTTCCGGGAAAAGATCGGCAATCGCATCTATGGCTGCGACGACTGCCTGGCCGCCTGCCCGTGGAACAAGTTCGCCCAAGCCGCTTCGGAGGCAAAGCTTGCCGCCCGCGCGGACTTGCGCGAACCGCCGATCGCCGAGCTGCTGCGTCTCGACGACACTGCCTTCCGAACGCTCTTTTCGGGCTCGCCGATCAAGCGCATCGGCCGCGACCGTTTTATCCGCAACGTGCTGATAGCGGCCGGCAATTCCCAGGACTCGTCGCTGGCCGGCGCCGTTCGCGCGCTGCTCGACGACGCCTCGCCCCTGGTTCGCGGAGCCGCGGTATGGGCGCTGTCGCGGCTGGTGCCGGGTCGGGAGTTTGCCGAACGTGCCGCAGCCGCGTTGCAGGCAGAAGATAACGAGGCGGTGAGAGGCGAATGGCTTCTGCCCCTGCCAAAGCCGATCGAGGCGCATACATGACAAAAAAGCAGATTTTCGTCTTCGGCGCCGGTTATTCAGGCAAGGCCTTCGCCCGCGCCAACAGGGATGCCGACACAACGATCTTCGGTACAACACGGTCGCTGGAAAAATTCCCGGCGCTGCGGCAAGCCGGTATCGTGCCGCTGCGATTCGATGGCAGGCTGACCTCCGAAATCGGCGATGCCCTTGGGAAGACAACCCATCTCGTCGTCTCGGTCGCGCCGGACGAGGCCGGCGACCCGGTGCTGGGCGCGGCCCGCGAGGAGATCGCGGCCAACATGCCGGAGCTCGAATGGATCGCCTATCTCTCCACCGTCGGCGTCTATGGCGACCATGGCGGCAATTGGGTGGACGAGGCCGCCGAATGCCGGCCAGTATCGAAGCGATCAGCGATGAGGGTTGCCGCCGAGCAGGATTGGGTGAAACTGGGCCACGACGTCGGCCGACCGGTGGCGATCCTGCGACTTTCCGGCATTTATGGGCCAGGCCGCAACGCCTTGGTCAATCTGGAAAACGGCACCGCCCGGCGGTTGGTCAAGCCGGGCCAGGTGTTCAACCGCATCCATTGCGACGACATTGCCGGCACGCTCTGGCATCTAGCTGAAGGCAATCGCGGCGGCATCTTCAACATCACCGACGACCTGCCGGCGCCGCCGCAGGACGTCGTCGCCTATGCCGCCCAATTGATGGGCATCGAGCCGCCGCCCGAAATTCCGTTCGAGACCGCCCAACTTTCGCCCATGGCGCGGTCTTTCTATGGCGAGAACAAGCGTGTCGCCAACGCGGCGATCAAGGCGGCCGGTTATGGCTTTCGCTTTCCCGACTATCGCTCGGCGCTCGATGCCATGTGGGCGAGCGGCGACTGGCGCGACGGTGAGGCGCGCAGCCCGATGAAACGGTCCTGATCGATACGTTGCGCGGGCTATGGTATGATGCGGTTCAAATCGCGGAGGGGTCCAGCTTGGGGAAAATGTTGAAGCGAGCCTTGCCCGGCAAAACGCTGCCGCTGACGGCAGCACTGGCCGTCGCCAGCTTGGCGGCGCTTGCAACGCAGCCAGGGAGCGCCGAGCAACGGGCAAAGGACCTGTTCGGCGCCAAAAAACTGCCGGCACTCGCAGCAGCGCAATCGATCGGCTTCTATTCCAAAGGCTGTTTTTCCGGCGGCGTCGCCCTGCCCCTGGACGGCCGGCACTGGGAGGTGATGCGACCGTCGCGCAACCGCCGCTGGGGCCATCCGGCAATGATCGCGCTGGTCGAGAAGCTGTCGCGCGATGCCGCTGCCGACGGCTGGCCGGGCCTGTTGATCGGCGACATCTCGCAACCGCGCGGCGGTCCGATGCTGACCGGCCATGCCTCGCACCAGATCGGCCTCGACGCCGACATCTGGCTGACGCCGATGCCCGACCGCAAGCTCTCGGCCGAAGAGCGCGAAAACATCAGCGCTACCTTGATGGTCGACGAAAAGACCCATCTGGTGAAGGACGGGCTGTGGACGCCGATGCATACGCGGCTGTTGAGGCGCGCCGCGAGCTATCCCGAAGTCGAGCGCATCCTGGTCAATCCCGGGATCAAGAAGAAGCTCTGCGACACGGTCAAAGGCGACCGTAGCTGGTTGCGCAAGGTCAGGCCGTTCTGGGGCCACGACTACCACTTCCACATTCGCATCAGCTGCCAGCCTGGGTCACCCGACTGCAAGGCGCAGGAAGCGACGGCGCCGGGCGATGGCTGCGACCAGGCACTGGCCTGGTGGTTCACCGAGGAGCCGTGGCGCCCCAACAAGAACCCGGACAAGCCGAAGGCACGCGACGTGATGACGATGGCGAACCTGCCCAGGCAATGCCAGTTCGTGCTCGACGCGCCGGCTCCGCCCTCGGCGGAAGCAGTCACCTACTATGGCGACGGCGTGCCGGTTGCGGCCGCACCTGCTCCTGCGGCAGAGCCTTCGCTGCCGCCGACGCTCGCAGCCGGCGCGGCAGCGCTTCCGGCCTCGGCGAACGCCTTTATGGCGACGCCCGAGTTCGGCATTCCGCTGCCGCGGCCACGACCGGGGCACTGATGCGGGCAGTGTGTTCGCTGTCTGCATCCGTGCATCTCCACTTCGAAAACCGATTTCCCTTTTTGCGGTCATGCGCTAGTCAACGAGAGAACGGCGATACGCGTCGGGAACGGACGAGAGCATGCCAGGCGTAAGCGACGACGACACTCTGTTGCGATTTCCGATCCTGATCGGCGACATAGGCGGCACCAATGCGCGCTTCTCGATCGTACTTGACGCGAATTCCGAGGCCGGCGAGCCGACCATCGTCCAAACCGCCAACTTCAATACGATCGACGAGGCGATCCAGTCGGCCGTGCTCGACCGCTCGTCGGTCCGGCCGAATTCAGCTGTGCTGGCGGTGGCCGGCCCTGTCGAGAGCGACGAGATCCCCCTCACCAATTGCCCATGGATCGTCAAGCCGAGACAGATGTTCGCCAGTCTCGGTCTCGGCGACGTCGTGGTGCTCAACGACTTCGAGGCGCAGGCGTTGGCTGTCGTCGCGCTCGGCGAAGAGCACATGGAAAAGATCGGCGGCGACGAGCCGGAACCGAATTCCGGGCGGGTGGTGCTCGGCCCGGGAACCGGGCTCGGCGTCGCCGGGCTGGTTTATGCGCTGCATCACTGGATACCGGTGCCCGGCGAGGGCGGCCATATGGATATCGGGCCGCGCTCGCCGCGTGATTTCGAGGTGTTTCCGCATATCGAGAAGCTCGAAGGTCGCATCTCCGGCGAACAGATCCTGTCAGGACGCGGCCTGGTAAACGCCTACCGGGCGGTGGCCAAAGCGGACGGCAAGCCGTCGCCCTTCACCACGCCTGCCGAGATCACCGCCGCGGCGCTGGCAAGGAACGATCCGGTGGCCGAAGAGGCGCTGTCGATCTTCGTCACCTGCCTGGGGCGCACCGCCGGCGACCTCGCTCTGGTGTTCATGAGCCGCGGCGGTGTTTTCCTCACCGGCGGCATCGCGCAAAAAATCCTGCCGGCGCTGCGGACCGGCAGTTTCCGCGCTGCCTTCGAGGACAAGGCGCCGCATAGCGCCCTGATGCGCAGCATGCCGGTCTACGTCATCACCCATCCGCTGGCGGCGCTTTTAGGGCTGGCCGCCTATGCCAGAAATCCGTCGCTGTTCGGCGTGCAGACGGCGGGGCGACGCTGGCGGATTTAGGACACAAGCTGCGCCGCGACGAAGTTTCGCCGTCCCCGGCCATAGGCAAGCCGCCATTGGGGCGTTAAGAGGTTGCCGAATTGCAGCCCGGCCGAACCGAAACCACAAAGCGCTCAAACGTGACACTTCCAGCACCAACCAAAGGGAAAGTCCGTCCCAGCGAGATCGTGGCTGTTATCCGCCGCATCATCGCCGAGAACAGCCGCGATTATCGCTGGTACTATGCTCTTGCCGTGCTGTGCCTGGTGACGATCGCGGCGACGACCGCCTTCACAGCGTGGATCATGAAGGATGTCATCGATCAGATCTTCTACCAACGGCGCGGCGATCTTATCGCGCTGATCAGCGTGTCGATCCTGGCCGCCTTCATGCTGCGCGGGCTGGCCAGCTACGGCCAGGCAGTGACGCTGGCCAAAATCGGCAACAATCTGGTAGCGCGCTATCAACGCCGCATCTTCGACCACCTGATGAAGCTCGGCGTCGGCTTCTTCAACGACACCCGCTCGGGCCGGCTCGCCGCGCAGATCAACGAGAACGTCAACGGCATCCGCGATCTCCTGTCGATGACGCTGACATCGCTGGCGCGCGATGCGGTATCGCTTGTCGCGCTGGTCGGCGTCATGATCTGGCAGGACCCGATGCTCTCCGCGATGTCGCTGCTGATCGGCCCGCCTTTGATCTACAGTGTCACCTATCTGATGCGCCGGGTGCGTCGCATCACCCGTGAATCGGTGCAGATCAACTCGCGGCTGATCGGCGCCATGCAGGAAGCAACGCAAGGCATCGCCATCGTCAAGGCCTTCACCCTGGAAGAAGAGCTGTCGCGCCGCATCGGCGGCCTCGTCGCCGGCGCCGAGCAGCGGGCAAACAAGATCGCCCGCGTCTCGGAACGGCTGACGCCGATCTCCGAAATGCTGGCCGGCTTCGCCGTAGCCGGCGTCATCGCCTATTCCGGCTACCGGGCGACCGTCGGCGGCCAGCCGCCGGGCGCGGTGTTTGCCTTCATCACCGCCCTGCTGCTTGCCTATGACCCCGCCAGGCGGCTGGCGCGCATGCAGGTCGGCATGGAAAAGTCGCTGGTCAATGCGCGCATGATCTACGAGCTTCTCGACCTCGAGCCGCAGCAGGGTGACGTGCCGGGAGCCGCCGAGGCGAAATTCACCTCTGGCGAAGTGCGCTTCAACAACGTGTCCTTTCGCTATGTCGAAGAAGCGCCGGTCCTGCAGAATTTGAGCTTTGTCGCCGCCGCCGGCAAGGTGACCGCCATCGTCGGCGCCTCGGGCGCCGGCAAGACGACGCTAGTTGCGCTGCTGCAGCGCTTCTACGACGTCGAGTCGGGCAGCATCGAAATCGACGGTCAGGACATTTCAAAGGTCACCAAGCATTCGCTGCGCGGCTCGATCGCTTATGTTTCGCAGCAGCCCTATCTGTTCGAAGGCACCATCCGCGACAACATCCGCTACGGACGTCTGAGCGCCACCGACGCCGAGATTGAACGCGCCGCGCAACAGGCCGCGGCCGACGATTTCATCCGCCAGCAGCCGCAAGGCTACGACACACCGGTCGGCGAGAACGGCGTGACGCTGTCGGGCGGCCAGCGCCAGCGTGTATCAATTGCACGCGCCATCGTTCGGCAGGCGCCGATCCTGCTGCTCGATGAAGCCACCTCGGCGCTCGACAACGAGGCCGAGGCCCGCGTCCAGGAAGCGCTGACCCATGTCATGGAAGGGCGCACCACGATCGTCATCGCGCACCGGCTGTCGACAGTGGTCAATGCCGACCATATCATCGTGCTCGAGCAGGGCCGGCTGGTCGAACAGGGCACGCATGCCTCGTTGATGGCCGACCCGCACAGCGTCTATGCGCGGTTCCACCGGGTGCAGGGCAGGAAAGGGCTGGGGCTTGTCGATGATGCCAAGCCAATCCAGACTGCTGCGCAAAATGGTCACGCGAAACAGGCGGCCGGGAGACATTCATGAGCGACACACCGACCGTCAACATCAATGAAACGGGGGAAATGGGCCTGGTGGTGGTGGGCGCGGCCGGCCGCATGGGCCAGGCGCTGATCCGCGCCATCCACACGATACCGGGTGCCCGCGTCGCCGCCGCCATCGAGCGGGCCGGCTCGCCCCATATCGGCAAGGATGCCGGCGAGCTCGCCGGCGTCGGCAGGCTCGAGGTGGCAATCGGCGACGATCCGCTGCCGGCCTTCGCCAAGGCCGACGGCGTGCTCGATTTCACCACGCCGGCGGCGACCGTCGAATTCGCCGGCTACGCCGCGCAGGCGCGCATCGTCCATGTCATCGGCACCACTGGCTGCTCGGCCGAAGACAATGCCAGGATCGCGGCGGCGGCGCGCCACGCGACGATCGTCAAGTCAGGCAATATGAGCCTCGGCGTCAATCTGCTGGCGGTGCTGGTTGAGCAGGCGGCGCGCGCGCTCGATGCCGACGATTTCGACATCGAGATCCTGGAAATGCACCACCGGCACAAGGTCGATGCGCCATCGGGCACGGCGCTGCTGCTCGGCGAAGCCGCCGCTGCCGGGCGCGGCGTAGCACTTGCCGGCAACGATGTTCGCGTGCGCGACGGCCATACCGGCGTGCGCAAGAGCGGCTCGATCGGTTTCGCCAGCTTGCGCGGCGGCTCGGTGGTCGGCGACCACAGTGTGGTGCTGGCCGGTACCGGCGAGCGCATCACGCTTGCCCACCACGCCGAAGACCGGGCGATCTTTGCCCGCGGCGCGGTCAAGGCAGCCCTGTGGGCGCGCGGCCGCAAGCCGGGCCTCTATTCGATGCGGGACGTACTCGGCCTGACAAGCTGATACAGACTTGGCTGATCCACAGACTTGGCTGATCCACAAGATTTGGCTGATTCACAAAATTTGAAGGAGCAAATATGTCGAGAACTCTCGTGCTCGTGCGCCACGGCCAGAGCGAATGGAACCTGAAGAACCTGTTTACGGGCTGGCGCGACGTCGACCTGACCGAACTGGGTCATGCCGAAGCCAAGGCGGCCGGCGCCAAGCTCAGGGCGCGCGGCATGAAATTCGACATCGCCTTCACGTCGTCGCTGATCCGGGCGCAGAAGACCTGCCAGCATATTCTCGACGCCGTTGGCCAGAGCGAGCTCGAGACCATCCGCGACCAGGCGCTGAACGAGCGCGACTATGGCGATCTCTCCGGCCTCAACAAGGATGATGCGCGCAAGAAATGGGGCGAGGAGCAGGTGCATATATGGCGCCGCTCCTACGACGTGGCGCCGCCCGGCGGTGAAAGCCTGAAAGACACCGGCGCGCGCGTCTGGCCCTATTACCTGCACGATCTGCAGCCGCATGTGCTGCGCGGCGGTACCGTGCTGGTGGCAGCACACGGCAATTCGCTGCGCGCGCTGATCATGGCGCTGGACGGCAAATCGGGCGAGGAGATCGTCAAGCTCGAACTCGGCACCGGCGTGCCGGTCATCTATACGCTCAACGCCGATTCGACGGTGGCATCGAAGGAAGTGCTGGAGGGCTGAGGCGGAGAAGGAACGCGGCATTCAAAAAAGCGCGTTGACACTCATCCCTCGCCCGCTTAATGAGCGCGCACCAGCCCAGATGGCGGAATTGGTAGACGCGCACGGTTCAGGTCCGTGTTCCGCAAGGAGTGGAGGTTCGAGTCCTCTTCTGGGCACCAAATTCCCGTTTCGGACCGTTTGATATGGTTCGGAGACTCCAAGAAAAAGCCCGGTTTTGCCGGGCTTTTTTGTATCCAATAATTATCGGCCCGGGCTAGGCAGCGATCTGTCGTTGCGACAGCGCACCAGCGGAAGGATTTCGCCCGAGATTACTCTGGTGATCTTTTGCTGTTTGGCGTTGGTCACGACGCTCATGCACGCACATCCGTAGCCATGGCCCGAACCGGGCACATTGGTCTCGACGAATTGCCGCTTGTCAAAGGCCGGCACATTGTCGATGCCGCCACAGGCTCCCTTTGGACATCGCACAGTGGACCGTCGATGAAATCGCCGTTGAGCAAATTGTCCGCACTGCCCTTGCGCGCCGACGCAACCCCTCGCATCCTTTCATGTCCGGCGGCGACGCCACGCTCGCCGCCGGCGTGTGTCAGTTCGCGGCCGGAACAGGGCAGCTCATGTCGCCCTCCTGGCATTTCAGATAGCCTTCGAAGTCTTTGGCACGGGATTGCGTAAGGCCGTCCATGCACTGCGCGATGAGCATTGGCATCATGCTTCCTCCGGCCGCTCCCGCGGTCTGGAAACTGCACTCCGCGTCGCGAAACTTGCCCCAATCGCGCTGTGCCTGGACAAGCAGCTTTTTGGTATCCGCGTCGTTCTTCAGGCGGGCTTCGATCTGCTTGTAAAGCTCGTTGAGCTTCTTGTCGGATTTCTGAAACTCGGCACCGAAGCACTGGTTCATGGTGGCCTGATCCTTGGCATCGGCGCACTTGTCCTCGGCGAAGGCGAAAGTCGGCATGGCCGGAACCATGGCAGCAATCAGTATTGCGGTTTTCATCGATTTCCCTTTCCGGTTGCAGTCAAGCTCTTAAGTTGCTCAGCCCCGCCCCATGTTGCTGTCCGTCATTGCCACGGTTAGCCGTGCCCATGGTCTGATTATCTGGTTTTCGTTGGATCAGCTTTGTCACCTTCGGGGACCGTGACGCGACTTCCGTCACGCCGGAATAGTTGTTCTCCTCATGCGCCAACGGCGTCGGCGGCAAATCTCCACCGATCACCATCATTCCGTAACTTGCTCGGCAAAACACTTTGCCAGGTCTTGCGGCGCTCCGAGCTTCTTCGCCCAGGATACCAGTTCAGGTTTTTCCGACGGCTCGGCATAGCCGCCCCAGACGTCGCGGAACTGCTTTTTTCCATCGACTGTCTGGAAGAACATCACACCGTCGTCGCTCACGGGCGTGGAGACGTAAGCGGCGCTCCAGTTGCCGTTCTCCATGATCGTGATGAACTTCACCCGAGCCGGCTTGACCTTGTTGTTCAACGCCGCGGCGACGAGCGTGGCATATTCCTGCTTGCGCGCCTTCGTCGCTTCGACCTTTATGCCGTCGCAGGCGCTACCCGCAGCGAAAGCGGATGTCAGCGTCATTCCCAGCCCCGTGAGGCCGGCCATAACGATTTTGGCATATCGCCGGACCAGGCCGCTGAATTCAGGCATAATTGGCTTCCTCCTTTTTCGCCCCGGAGTCCCTTATTCGGAATCGTCATCGTCCGATGAACTGTCATCGTCCGGTGTATCGACCTCGCAGCCGATGCCGCGGCAGCCTTGGTAGTTGCCTTGCGTATCGAAGTTGGGATTGCCTTCTTTGTCGTACTGCGGTCTGTCGTCGATGGTTTGATCCCCGTCATCAGGATCGTCGACTTTACATCCGAGCCCATGGCAGCCGATGTAACGGCCGCTGGTATCGAAGTTGGGATTGCCGTTCCTGTCGAACTGCGGCCGGTCATCAATCTTTCGGCCGGCTTTGTGGGGCGGATCAACCAGGCAGCCCTTTCCGCGACAATCATCGTAATCGTCGGTGGTACAACCGGCGATCGCCATCACAGCAGTGGCCAAGGCCGCACAGATTACGAATTTCATGGTTCATTCCTCCGACTGGCTGGCGGACATCGTCCATATCGGAAGGCCGTTGCAGGCGGCGATCCCCGCCTTTGCCGCGGAGTCTGGCGCCAATCGGAGGAGGGCAAAGCTTCGCCGGCTATCAAACGAGAGCCAGGCTGTGGGCGACGCATTCGACGACTTAGCCGATGGTTGTCGTAATCTCTAACGTCGGAGGGAACGCTCCCGGCGGGGGCCGCCGCATTAGCGAATGTCAATATGCCTCTCCATGCTTAGTGCCCCGTCCGCCCAAGCATGTTTCAACAATCCGCTGACGCGGCTGTGCCTCCAAGAAATTGCATCCGAGTCCGCCTGTGACAAGGACAAATCCCAATATCGCAGGATTGAATTTGGCAGATGCTTAATATTTCGGAATCAGCACCGGTTATCTTAGCAGACACTGAAACATTCGTCTCCAGCACGATTACGGAACGTTCCATTAGCTTTGCTTCTCGTTGATACAAGTAATGCTCCATATCGTTGTGACTTTTGCGCCAGCTCTACGAAAAGACGCGACGAGACCACTTCTTATAAGATCGCCCTAATCGCGATCTATTGTGGTATTTTTTTTCGAACCCAGCCCAACCCGTTGCGGGGGCCGAAAGAAACGCCGCCCCTTTGCCGACTTTTCGTACTGGCCGTCGGGCCAAGCGACGGCAAACATCCTCAAGGTCAGCCTGACGATGCGCCTTGGCTGCGGACATGACGATGTTTCGTGGCGCCAGCCGCGATGAGCGGTTTAGAGAGCCGGACGAACCACGCCTTGTCTCACCCCAGCCCGATCCGCTTGGCGCCTTGCCGGAACAGCGCCTCGGCGTCCGGCTCGAAGCGAAAGGTGCCGATGAAATCGTCGGCGCAGTAGTTCGGCAGCATCTTGCGCAGCGCAGCGGCGAAACTTCGTGCCTCGCTCAGCCGCCCCGCCAGCGCAAGGCAATGCGCGGCAATCGCCAGGATGATGGCATGGGCGTTGGGACGGGCGGCTGCTTTCAGCGCCCATTCGGCGGCCTCGTCGAACTGGCCAAGCCGGACATGCGACATCGCCCTGGCGCCCAACATGCCGAACAGCAGCGGATCGAAGGGACTTAGATGCCTGGAATGGTCGGACGAGCCGATCGCGGCCTGCGGGTCGCCGGACTGCGAATGGACGAATGACAGCGCATAGTGGCCGAGCGCGAAATTCGGGCTGAGGTCTACGGCGCGTTCGAGCTCGGTGAGGGAGCCGTCCTGTTCGCCGCGCAGCCACAGCGCCCGCCCCATGGCCCAGTGAGCGGCTGGATTGTGATCGTCGACGAGCAGGCTCTGGCCGGCTGCCTCGAAGGCCAAGGCGCTTTCCTGGTCGCGGTCGCCCCAACGCTGGAAGGCATTTTGCCAATGGGTGAAGGAGAGGCCGGCATAGGCGCGGGCGAAGGTCGGATCGAGCTTCAAGGCCGTGTCGAAGAAATGCCGGGCCTGCTCGTTTTCCGTGCGGGTGAAGCGATACATGTGCCAGAGCCCGCGATGGTAGGCTTCCCAGGCGTTCAGCGAATTGGGCGCCTTCAGCATGGCGCGGTTGCGCTCGACGGTTTCGATCTCGGCCGAGATCGACGAGACGATGCTGTTGCCGATGTCGTCGAGCACGGTAAAGATGTCGTCCGGTCTGCGCTCGAACGTCTCGGCCCAGACGATCCTGGCCGTGCGCACCTCGACAAGTTCCACGCTGACCACGACGCGGGCTGCCTGGCAGCGTACCGTGCCGGTGGCGACATAGTCGACGTTGAGCCGGCGGCCGGCGTCCTCCGGCGCAATGTTTTTTTCGGCGAGCGCAAACACCGAGCCGCGTGCGATGACGAAAAAGTCCCTGAGCTTGGCCAGGCGGGTGATGATGTCGTGGGTGAGGCCGTCGGCCAATCCACCGCGCGGGCCGCCGACAGCCGCCTCTTCGGCAAACGGCATCACGGCGAGCGAAGCCTTCTGCGATGCAGCAGTATCGGAACGGGGAGGCACAATTGACGCGTGGGGGGCCGCGGGTACGAGTGAAGGTCGCGCCCAGAGCGCTGCTGCAGGTCGTTCGCCGCGGATCGTCCGCCATGCCTCACGAACGGCTCCGAAATCCAGATCCTCTGAAGCAAACAGCCGCGCCGCGGAAGCGAGATGTTCCTCGCCCGCGCCAAACTGGCCGCGCTGCGCCAGCCTTTTCAGAAGAGCCACATGCGCGCGCCCGTCGAACGGAGCGAGTTCCAGCCATTTGTCCAGATGCGAGGACATTTCGTCGGCATCCGCCGGAAGCTTGTTGACGAGGTGTTCCAGGATTGCGGCGTGCCAGGAGCTGAAGCGGCGGCGCTGAGCGATCAGCCAACCGTTAAAATGCGGGCTGCGGTCGATCTCCAGCCCATCGAGAAAATCGCCGGCGAACATTCCGGAAAGAGCCTGCAGCCGCTCCAGACCGAGCGTCTCAACGCCCTTGGCGGCGGCCGAAGCTATGTCGACAGCGTCGACGGAAGCACCTCTCAGATCAAGCGCGATCGTGTCGCCTGGTGTCTCGACCCTGCGATGGTGCGGTTCATCGAGGATGCCTCTAAGCTTGCTCAAGCACCAGCGAAGCTCGCCGCGCGGGTCGTTCGGCACATCCCACAAAAGCTCGCAGAGGCGGCTGCGGCCGACCGGATGCGGCGCCAGCGCCAGATAGGCGAGCAGCGCACGCAGCTTGCGCGATTTTGGGAGCTGGATGATGATGCCGTTGCGTGCGATCGTCAGCGGTCCGAGCAGACGCACGGAAAGACCGGCCATCTCGCCGCCGAGGCTCGATCGGGCGGATTCCACGTAAGTTTCCACGCCTGCTCCCACGCTGGCCAGTCGGCCTTTGTTTTATCACCAAACGTGACACGGTGCATCCGGCAGCGAATTCCCGCGCCGGATGCTGGCATTGCCGGGAGGCAGATGTAGCGTGGCAAGGTCTCGAAACCTCGCCGCCCAAGCCACCGGTCTGTAACCGGCCCGTGACGACAAGAGACAACGACAACGCGAGGAGATCGACATGTTGCATCAACAGAAAATCAGAACCACCGCCGGGCGCGGCCGTCTGTTCGACAGCATTCTCGACACGGTCGGCGATACGCCGGTGATCCGCATCAATAATCTCGGACCGGACCATGCCACGATCTATGTGAAGGCCGAGTTCTTCAATCCCGCCGCCTCGGTAAAGGACAGGCTGGCACTCAACATCATCGAGGAGGGCGAGCGCAGCGGCGCCTTGAAGCCGGGCCAGACCGTGGTCGAGGCGACCAGCGGCAACACCGGCATCGGCCTTGCCATGGTTTGCGCCCAGAAGGGCTATCCGCTGGTGGTGACGATGGCCGACAGTTTTTCCATCGAACGCCGCAAGCTGATGCGCATGCTGGGCGCCAAGGTGGTGCTGACGCCGCGCGCCCAGAAGGGTTTTGGCATGTACACGAAGGCGGTGGAGCTCGCCGAGGCCAATGGCTGGTTCCTTGCCCGCCAGTTCGAGACCAAGGCCAATGCCGCCATTCACGAAGCGACCACGGCGCGCGAGATCATCAACGATTTCGCCGGCTCGCGGCTCGACTGTTTCGTCACCGGCTATGGCACGGGCGGCACCGTCGCCGGCGTCGGACGCGTGCTGCGCCGCGAGCGGCCGGAGACCCGGATCGTGCTCGCCGAACCGGCCAATGCGCAGCTTATCGGCAGCGGCAAGCCGCAGCAGCGCGGCGCCGGCGGCGCGCCTGCCGCCAGCCATCCAGCGTTCGAGCCGCATCCGATCCAGGGCTGGACGCCCGACTTCATTCCGGACGTGCTGCAGGAGGCGATCGATACAAGCCTCTACGACGACGTGGTGCCGATTGCCGGGCCCGAGGGCATGAAATGGGCCAAGGCGCTGGCGCAGAAGGAAGGGATTTTCACCGGCATCTCCGGCGGGGCGACCTTCGCGGTGGCGCGGCAGATCGCGGAAAAGGCGCTACCCGGCTCGGTGATCCTGTGCATGCTTCCCGACACCGGCGAGCGTTACATGACCACGCCGCTGTTCGACGGCATCGAAGCGGAGATGGACGCCGAGGAGACCGCGCTTTCGCAGTCGACGCCCGGCTGCCAGTTTCCGGCGTGACGGCGGCACATCGGGAGCGGCCTGCATGGACACGAAACCTGGATTGGCCGTCACGGCCAGCGAGGAAACGCTTGACCCCTCGAACTGGGCCGATGTGCAGGTCCTGTCGCATCGGATCGTCGACGATGCCGTCGCTTACCTGCGCGATGTCAGAGAGCGTCCGGTGTGGCAGGAGATGCCGGTCGATGTGAGGACCTTCTTCACATCGCCGCTGCCGCGTTCGCCGGCGCCGCTGGCAGAAATCTATGGCGACGTCACCAGGAGCTTGATGCCCTATCCGATGGGCAACATCCATCCGCGCTTCTGGTCCTGGTATATGGGCTCGAGCAATTTCACCGGCGCGCTCGGCGATTTCCTGGCGGCGATCCAGGGCTCCAACCTCGGCGGCGGCAACCATTCCGCCGCGCTGATGGACAACCAGGTCGTCGACTGGTGCAAGGACATGATGGGCTTTCCGCAATCGGCCAGCGGCACACTGGTCAGCGGCGGCTCGATGGCCAACATCATCGGTCTGACCGTGGCGCGCAACGCCAAGGCCGGCATCGACATACGCGAGCACGGCGTTGCTGGCATCGACAAGCCACTGCGTTTCTACGGCTCCGACCAGCTTCACTCCTGTCATCGCAAGGCGATGGAGGCGCTCGGCCTCGGCAACCGGGCGCTGCGCCGCATCCCGAGCGATGCCGGGCTGCGGATCGACATCGCTGCGTTACGGGCGGCGATCGCCGAGGACCGTGACGCCGGTTTCAAGCCGGCCTGCGTGATCGGTACGGCCGGCACGGTGAACACCGGCGCAATCGACGATCTGCAAGCGCTGGCCGACCTGGCGGCAAAAGAGGATCTGTGGTTTCACGTCGATGGCTGCATCGGCGCCTTGCTTGCGATTGCGCCGGACAATTCGCATCGCGTTGCCGGCATCGAGCACGCCCACTCAATCGCGCTCGATCCGCATAAATGGCTGCACGCGCCCTTCGAGGTCGGCTGCGCGCTGATCCGGGATGCCTCCGCGCATCGCCGCACGTTCGCGGTGACGCCGGAATATCTGGAATCGACGCCGCGCGGCCTGGCCTCCGGCCAATGGCTGCACGACTACGGCTTGCAGACCTCACGCGGCTTCCGGGCGCTGAAGGTGTGGATGGCGCTGCGAGAACACGGCATCGAAAAGTTCGGCCGGCTGATCGACCAGAACATCGCGCAAGGGCATTATCTCGGTGAGCTGATCGAGGCCGAACCGGCGCTCGAGCTGGTGGCGCCGGTGAACATCAACATCGTCTGCTTTCGCTATCGCGCCGATGGGTTGGACGCTGAGCGCCTGAAAGCGCTCAATACCGAGATCATGCTGAGGCTGCAGGAAGAAGGCATCGCCGCCATTTCCGACACGACGGTGCATGGCCAGCATTGCCTCAGGGTCGCCATCAACAACCACCGTACCCGGCGTGACGATCTGGACCTGCTGGTGCGGGAAACGGTGCGCCTCGGGCGGGAGATTTCAAGGGCGGGCACCGCCGGCTGACGCCGGCTTCCGCTGCCTTGGGCGCCGGCTTTCCGTCGGGCGGCACGAGTCACGCCTCGAGCCAAACCTTCTCGAAATGCTGCTCGAGCGACTGGTGCTGCTCGCAGCCATGGACGCCCTTGCGGTAGGTGCGGTAGACCGAGCGCCAGTAGGGCTGGATGATAATGCCGGAATCGCGGAGATTCTGCTCGATCTTCGCCATGATCTCCTTGCGGTCGCCGGCATCGGGCATCGCCAGCGCCTTGTCGAGTAGGCTGTCGAATTCCGGATTGGCGTAAGCGCTCTCGTTCCAGGCGGCGCCCGATTTGTAGGCCAGCGCCAGCACCTGGATGCCCAGCGGCCGGCCGAGCCATTCGGTGCAGGAGAACGGATATTTGCTCCAGTCGTTCCAGAAGGTGGCGGCCGGCAGCACCGTGCGCTTGATCTTCAGCCCAGCCTCGCGCATCTGCGCTGCGATGGCGTCGCCGGTGGTCTTTTGCCAGTCGACGTCGACCGAAATGAGCTCGTATTCGTGATCGGCCTTGCCGGCCTCGGCGAGCAGGGCCTTGGCTTGATCGATGTTGCGCACGGCTGGGCCGATATCGGCATATTCGGGATGCATCGGCCCGACATGATGGTTCTCGGCCGGCTTGCCGCGGTTGTCCATGCCGATCTTCAGCACAGCGGCGTTGTCGACGGCGAGCTGGGCGGCGCGGCGCACCTTGATGTCGTCATAGGGCGGATTGGCGACATTGAAACGCGCGACGATCGTCGAGCCGGTGGCGATCTCGGAATTGCTCAGGCCCATCGAGTCGGTCTGCGCAACCGTGTCGGAGGCGGTTTCGTGGTCGGTGTCGATCTCGCCCGATTCGAAGGCCGACAGCATGGCGTTGGGGTCGGAGCCGTAGTCGACCCATTTGATGCCGTCGAGGTAGAACTCGCCCTTCCACCATGGCTTGTCTTTGCGGCGGACTTCGGCGCCGACCTCGGCGTCCCATGCCACGAGTTCGCACGGCCCGGTGGTGATCGCCAATGCCTTCAGCGGGTCGCCGTCGCCTTCATAGCTGCGGTGCATGATCAGTGCCGGATAGTCGGCCATGCCGGCAATCAGTGAAATGTCGGGCTTGGGCAAATTGAGCCGCACGGTGAAGTCGTCGACGCGTTCGATGCCGCCGTCGACGGCTTTCTTGGTGTCCGCGTTGACCAGCGCGCCCATCCGCGCGGCGACAGAATTGCCGGCGACGGACGCATCGCACCAGCGCGTCAGATTGTGAATGACATCGTCGGCGTTGAAGGTGTCGCCATTCGACCAGTTGACGCCTTTGCGGACATGCAGCGTCAGCACGCGGGCATCGTCGCTGGTCTCCCAGCTCTCGAGCAGCCATGGCTCGAAGGTGAAGTCGCGGTTCCAGCGCACCAGATATTCATTACACTGGCGGGCGACGTTGGACATCTCGACGCCGTCGAAGGTGCGCGGATCCTTCCAGCCCTTGACGTTCATGGCAACGCGCAAGACGCCACCGCGCTTCGCCTCCTCGGCCCTGGCCGGTGACGGAGCAAGCCCGCCAAGCGCCAGCGCGCCGGCAGCGCTGACACCAAACGCGGCCATGGTGGCGAGATATTCGCGCCGGTTCATCTGGCCCTTCTTGAAGCCGTCGGCGACGGGCGCGGCCTGCGGATGCAATTTCCGATCGGTCAGCATGAACTTCATCGTCGTTCCCTCTTTGTTGGGCGCCTCCGACCGACCGCGCCGCGGGGGTGGATGCGTTTCGCAGGGGCGCCTTACGTGAGGTGATGATAATGCTGGCCTGAGCGGGCAAGTGTTCAGGTTTCCGCAGTTGTTGTGCGCTGTTCCGCAGTGGGGAGCTTGAGGAGAGAGGATTTCTGCGCTTGCCTGGCCGGCATGAGAGCCGCACTCCGCCGTCACTCCGGCCACTTGCCCCCGCCCAGCGCGGCTATAGCCGCGACGATGCGATCAAAGGCCTCGCTGGCGCGCGGCACGGTCTTGCGGGCGCGCAGGAAACTGTGCACGAGGCGCGGCTCCTCGCGCCACCATGCCTTACCCCCGGCGGCAAGGATTCGGTCGCGATAGGTCTGGCCGTCCGATGACAGCGGATCGCATCGCGCGGTGACGATGACCGTCGGCGGCAGGCCGGAGAAGTCGCTATCGCTAAGTGGCGAAAATGTCGGGTCGTCCGGCGACTGCCCCTTCGCTGATCGGATATGGCGGTAGAATTCGACGTCGCGCAATGTCAGCAGCGGTGCCTCGGCGTGCTCGATATAGGAGCCGGTGCGCGCTTTGCCGTCCAGCTCTGGGCCGTCTAGCTCGTCACCGCCCAATTCGGGATAGATCAGCACCTGGCCGATCGCGCGGCGAGGATGGCGGCGCGTCGCCTGCGCCACTGCTGCGGCCAGGTTGCCGCCGGCGCTTTCGCCACAGAGCACGATGGGCAGTTCGGTCGTCGCCGCAGCCCATTCGAATACGGCCAGCGCATCCTCGAAGGCCGCCGGATGCAGATGTTCCGGCGCCAGCCGGTAGTCGGCGGACAGAACCGCAAAGCCGGTGCCGGCGCAGATCTCGGCGCAGATGTCGTCATGGCTGTCGAGCCCGCCAAGCACGAAGCCGCCGCCGTGATAATAGACGACCATCGCCTGCGGCGCCGTTCCCGCCATATGGTAACGCCGGACCGGGATTGCACGGTCGCCGACGCTGCTGTCGCTGGCCTTGACGCCGGCCGGATAGGGCTCACGAAAGGCCCGGCACATGGCGTCATAGACCGCCCGCTGCCTGTCGATCGGCATGTAGACGATTTCGGGCGGATACCACTCGTTGACCCGATCGATATAGGCCCACAGCTCCGGATCGAGCAGCGTCAGGTATTTTCCGCGGTCTGTCGTTTCGGGTCGATCGGCTTCGGTGACCATCGCGGCGCGATTCCGTTCAGAGCTCGGCATAGAGGCGGGCGGCGTTTTCATAGCTGAAACGCAGCGGCACCGAGCCCTCGACCTGCCAGGCGTCGACCGTCTCGCCTGCCAGCAGCCGGCAGGCGGCCTTGGTGGTGGTGACGGCACCGCCATAGAGCCGGTTGGCGAGGTTGAGGATGGCCGTCTGGTGCATCGCCGTGCTGCCGCTGCCGCAGGCATCCTTGACCAGCAGCACGCGAAACCCGAGCGCCACCGCATCCTTGACGGTGGCATCGATGCAGGCCTCGGTCCAGACGCCCGCAACGACCAGCCATTCGATGCCGTCGGCCTTGAGCCGCCCGGCGGTAGGCCCTCCACCAAAGGCGCTGGCCTGCGTCTTGACCAGCATCGTCTCGCCGGCTGCAGGCGCCACTTCCGGACAGATCGCCGTCAGCGGACCGTCCTTGTCGGAGAAAGCCGACTTGCCGTTGGCCTCGACCGGATGGAACGGCCGTGCCGTGGCGAGATCGACGACATAGGCCCAGTGATACAAAGGCACATGATTGGCCCGTGCTGCTGCCTGCAGGCGCTGGACGTTGGCGAGGATGTCGCCATAGCCTTCGACCAGATAGCGCTTGTCCCGCCGATGCTCCTCCTGGAGATCGATGAACACCGCCGCCACTGTGCCGCGCCTGATCGAGATCGGGCTTTTCATGCAAAACTGCCTGTCAGCACTCAAACTTGCCTGTCAAGGAACTCGTCCTCATAAGGGAACCGCGACAGAAGCTCGGTGCCGGTCTCGGTGATCAGGATCTCGTCCTCCAGCTTGACGCCCTCGCGGCCGCCCTTCTCGCCGATATAGCTCTCGACGCTGACCACCATGCCGGGCACGATGACTCCGTCGCGGCCATAGGTCTCGTAGTCCATGGCGTGCGCGATGAACGGCGTCTCGCCATGCATGCCGACGCCGTGCATGACCGAGGTATAGCGCTCGTCGACGAAGCGGTCCGGGATCTTCCAGGACTTTTCGGCAATCTCGCGAAACGCCATGCCGGGCTTGACGACCCCGATATTGTGCTGAACCTGGTCGTGCGCCATCTTGTAGAGCGACTTCTGGTAATCCGTCGGCCTGCCCGGGCCGCAGCGGAAGGTGCGCGAGAAATCCGAATAATAGCCGTAGCAGCCGATCGTGTCGGTATCGAGCGCCAAGAGTTCGCCCGGCCTGATCTTGCGGCCGCTCGCTTCGTTGAACCAAGGATTGGTGCGCTGGCCCGAGGTCAGCAAACGGGTTTCGATGAACTCGCCGCCTTGGCGGATCACTTCGCCATACATGGTGGCGAACAGCTCGTTTTCGGAAACGCCGGGCTTGATCGCCTCGCGCACGGCATAGACGGCGGCCTCGGCGCCGGCCATCGACACCTGCAGGCATTTTACTTCCTCGGGCGTCTTGACCGCGCGCACCGCCAAAATCTCGCCCTGGCAATCGCGGACGTCGCAGCCGCGCTTCTCGAGCGCCAGCGCCTGCAGATGGCTGCAGCGGTCGAGGCCGAGCTTCATCGAGCCGCCGCCATGCGCCTTGAGCAAATCGGCGATCTCGTCGGCGAAGGGACCCGCGGTTTCGTCGTCGCGGCCCGACACCGAAGACCATACGAGCTTGGACGGACGCGCCTCGTCGATCGTGTCGAGCACCATCGAGACATGGTAGCTCTGCGGATATTCGAACAGCACGATCGGCCCTTCGGTCGGTATGAAAAAATAGCGCGTCGAGTTGCGCAGGAAATAGCCGAACATGTTGCGCGAACCGGTGGCGTAACGCTGGTTGTAGGGGTCGAACAGGACGACGCCGCCATAGCCGGCCTCGCGCATCCAGGCTCGCAGCCTGGCAAGGCGCCCCTTGCGCAGCGCGTCGGCGTCGATGAAGGACGGCTCGGTATCGGACAGCCACATGCCGCCGGCCGGATCGGCCGCCGCCGGATGGCGCATGCGGTCCTTGAAGTCGACGTCCTCGGTGCTGTCGGGGTCAAAAACGACAATGCTCATGGGTGCCTCCTGGAAGCGGCGAGGATGGGCCAAGGGTGGCGCAAAGTCTGTGCGAAATCCCGCAGGTGTTGTGCCGTATGCCGCTAGGCGGCAGCCCCCTTCAATTACCTCGGCGATTGACTGTGAGCCCGAACGTTTTCGTCATCCTAGGGCGGAGCAAGGAGCGAAGCGACGCAGCGCAGACCCTAGGATCCATGCCGTGACATTGGTCGTAGAATGCGGCGGAATGGCGCTTGTGCGCGCATCGATGCTCGCTACCCTGAAACCATGACCGGCTACGTTTACATGACCGCAAGCCAGAAGCGCGGCACGATCTATATCGGGGTTACGAATGATCTCGGCCGCCGCATGCCGGAGCACAAATCCGGCGAGGGCTCGCGGTTCACCAGCCGCTACGGTGTGCAGCGTCTGGTCTGGTATGAGGAACATTTCGACATTGTCGACGCCATCCAGCGGGAGAAGTCGCTGAAGCGCTGGCCACGCCAATGGAAGATCGAGCTGATCGAGAAGACCAATCCGGAATGGTTCGAGCTTTTTCGCGGGACGGGGTGGTAGCATTCGGTTCTGGTCCGCAGGAGCACTGCCGCGAGGTAACGGCATGGATCCCAGGGTCTGCGCCGCGTCGCTTCGCTCCTTGCTCCGCCCTGGGATGACGAACGGAGGGCTAATCTCCGACGTTTGCGGCTTGCAGAGGCCCCTAATGCCTGCGCATCACCTTCGGCGCATGCCCATGCTCTTCCCGAAACGCCCGCGCAAAGCTCGACATCGAGGCGAAGCCGCAGGCGAGCGCCACGTCGCGCACCATCAGCGTGGAATGCGCCAGCAGGTCGGCGGCACGCTTCAGCCGCAGCCGGCGGTAGTAGCCGTTGGGCGAAATGCTGAGCTCGGAGCGAAAATTGCGTTCGAGCTTGTCGGAGGAGACGCCAAGCCTATTCGCCAACTCCGCCATGCCGAGCCGTTCCTCCACTGCATCCTCCATGATGGCGATGGCCGACAGCACCAGTTCGTTCTGCACGCCGGTGCGTAAGCGCAGCGGCATCAGCTTGCGGTCGACGCTGGAGCGCAGCGGGCTGTGCACGAACCATTCGGCGACGCCGGCCGACAGCTCGGCGCCATAATCGCGGGTGATGATCTCCAGCATCATGTCGAGGCTGCCGACACCGCCGGCCGAGGTGAAGCGCTTGCGGTCGATGACATAGAGATCGCGCCTCAGCTCGATGTCGGGAAAGGCCTCGGTGAAGGCCGCCTGGCTGGTCCAGTGCAAGGTGCAGGCGTGGCCGTCGAGCAGGCCTGCGCGGGCAAGGAAGAACGCCGCATCCGCCACAGCACCGATATGGGCGCCACCGCGCATGCTCTTGCGGATCCAGCTCACGGCATCGTACGCGACGAGATGATCGGCATCTCCGCCTGAGCAGACGACGATGCGATCGACCTTCGGCGCGTCATGGGCGGAAAAGCCGGGCTGGATGACGACGCCGTTCGAGGCCTCCACCGGGCCTTCGGCGGCGCCGACGATGATCCAGCGGTAGCAGTCCCGCTTGGCCAGCACGTTGGCGGCGCGGAGCGGCTCGATGACCGAGCTGAACGCCATCATCGGAAAGCCGGGGAAGACCAGGATGGCGAAAGTGAGCGGGGTATCGCTTGCCGTCGGTTGGTTGCGTTGTCGGTTGTTCATAGCTTCCGGAGCCAGGCAGCAAGGTGGATCAGGAAGCTACAATTCTGCCAGATGGCGCCAAGGTCAACGGAATAGAATGTAAGACACATGGATGGATGCAGAACAGGCGCCGCTCGTTGGCGATCCTTCACGCCCCCTCTGTCCTGCCGGACATCTCCCCACAAGCGGGGAGATCGGCAGCTTCGCCGTCCCGTCCGTGTTTCAGCGTTGGAGGTTGGCGAAAGCGCAAGATGACGGCCAATCTCACCCCTCGTGGCCGAGATGCCCGGTAGGGCAGAGGGGCACTGTCCGCCGACGTCTCGCAAGGTTCTTGTTGCCGGGCTCAACTCGCCAGCGCCTGATCCAGATCCGCGATCAGATCGTCGCCATCCTCGATGCCGGCCGATAAGCGCACCAACGAATCGGAAATCCCGATCTCGGCGCGGTTTTTCGCCGGGATCGAGCCGTGCGTCATCAGCGCCGGGTGCTCGATCAGGCTTTCGACGCCGCCGAGGCTTTCGGCCAGCGTGAACAGTTGCGTGTGTTCGAGGAAGCGCTTTGTCCCCGCAAGGTCGCGGTCGAGCTCGACCGTGATCATGCCGCCGAAGGCGTGCATCTGCCGCCTGGCGATGGCGTGCTGCGGATGGCTGGGCAGGCCGGGATAGATGACACGACGGATGTCGGGGCGGCTTTCCAGCCAGTGCGCGATCTTCTGGCCGTTGGACGAATGGCGCTCCATCCTGAGCGCCAGCGTCTTCAAGCCGCGCAGCGCCAGGAAACTGTCGAACGGCCCGGAAATGGCACCGATGGCGTTCTGCAGGAATTTCAGCCGCTCAGTGAGATCCTTGTTGTCGCCGACCACGGCGACGCCGCCGACCATGTCGGAATGGCCATTGAGGTATTTGGTCGTCGAATGGACTGATATGTCGATGCCGAGCTCCAGCGGCCGCTGCAGATAGGGGCTGCAGAAGGTGTTGTCGGCGACCGAAAGCACGCCTTTGCGCCTGGCCAGTGCCGCGACCGCCTCCAAATCGACGACACGCAGGAGCGGATTGGTCGGCGTCTCGACCCAGAGCAGCTTGGTCTCAGGGCGGATCGCCGCCTCGACGGCGGCAAGATCGGTGAAGTCGACGAAGTCGACCTGCAAATTGGCCGAGCGCTTGCGCACCCGCTCGAGCAATCGGAACGTGCCGCCATAAATGTCGTCGGTGGCGACGATATGCGCGCCTGAATCAAGCAATTCAAACACCGTGGCGATCGCCGCCAGACCGGAAGCGAAGGCGAAGGCAGCGGTGCCGCTTTCGAGATCGGCTACGGCGCGCTCGAAGGCAAAGCGCGTCGGGTTCTGGCTGCGGGCATATTCAAAGCCCTTGTGCACGCCCGGGCTCTGCTGGCCATAGGTCGAGGTGGCGTAGATCGGTACCATCACCGCGCCGGTCGTCGGATCGTGGCTCTGACCGCCATGGATGGTGCGTGTCGAGAAGGCGAGGCGGTTTTTGCCCGATACAGTGGCTTTTATGGTCATCGGGCGCGCCTCAGATGGTTGATCAGGTCGATGCGGGTTATCAGGCCAATAAATTCGTCGCCGTCGAAGACGATGGCGACCTCGTTGCGGTCGAACACCGGCAACAGCGCGTCCAGCGTCTGGCTGGCCTGCAGCGTATGCAGATTGGAGGTCATCGCCGTACGAACCGGGGCCTTGAAGCGGTCCCAGCGGCTGTCATAGGGGCCTTCGACCTTGGCCAGGATATCGCTTTCGTCGATGATGCCGACGAGCTTGCCCTCGTCCAGCACCGGCAGTTGCGAGACATCCGAGCGGCGCATGCGGCCATAGGCGTTGAGCAGGCTTTCGTCGGGGCCGACGGACACGACATCGCCGGTGCGGAGCGTGCGCATCACCAGGTCGCGCAGGTCGCCATGCTGCTCGTGCTCGGCAAGGCCCTGCTCGGCCAGCCAGAAATCGTCGAAGACTTTCGACAGGTACTTGTTGCCGCTGTCGCAGACGAACGTGACGACGCGCTTCGGCACGGTCTGCTCGCGACAATAGCGGAGTGCTGCCGAAAGCAGCGTGCCCGACGACGAGCCGGCGAGAATGCCTTCCTTCGAAAGCAGGTCGCGCACCGCAAGCATGCTCTGCTTGTCGGGGATGGAATAGGCCTTCCTGACCAGCGACAGATCGGCATTGGGCGGCACGAAATCCTCGCCGATGCCTTCGACGGTCCAGCTTCCGGCCTCTACCATCTTGCCGGTCTTGATCAACGGCGCCAGCACCGAGCCAACCGGATCGGCGAGCACCATCTCGGTCTTCGGCGAGACTTTCGCAAAGTAGCGGCCGAGCCCGGTCAGCGTGCCGCCGGAGCCGACGCCGACGACAACCGCATCGACATCGCCTTCGAGCTGCTGAAAGATTTCCGGCCCGGTCGTGGTCTCGTGGGCATGCGGATTGGCCGGGTTGGCAAACTGGTTGGCGTAGAAGGCGCCGGGCAACTCGGCGGCGATCTTTTCGGCCATGTCCTGATAGTATTCGGCATGGCCCTTGCCGACATCGGAACGCGTCATGCGCACTTCCGCGCCGAGCGCCCGCAAATGCTGGATCTTTTCGCGCGACATCTTGTCAGGCACGACAAGGATGATGTGGTAGCCCTTGGGGATGCCGACCTGGGCGAGACCAAGACCGGTGTTGCCGGCGGTCGCCTCGACGATCGTCCCGCCGCGTTTCAGTTTGCCCTGTTTTTCGGCGGCGGCAATCATCGACAGCGCGATGCGGTCCTTGATCGAGCCGCCGGGATTCTGGCTTTCGAGCTTGATGAACAGCCGGCACTTGCCGATGTCGAATTTGGTCAGCTCGACGACCGGCGTCTGCCCGATCAGGTCGAGAACCGAGGCATAGGGCGGGCGCAGGCGGGACGACGCATCGTCCTGTGCCACGATCTTGTGCTTGCTCATATCAGATGCTCCGTTGCCAGAATGAGCAACCGCCCTGGAAGACGGCAACCTATCGTCTTTTCCAGCCGTTTGCAGTTGGAAAGAAGATAGATCGTGCCAATCCGGCCGCCAGCAGGGGAATGGAATTTCGCGAAAGCTTCGCCGGCTCCAGGCAGGGCAAAAGATTTGCAGAACCTGCTTAGGGTTCAGGCGATCGCGGCCTGGGCTTCGATCTCGATCAGAAAATCCGGATTGCCGAGGCCGGCGACGCGCAGCACCTTGATGATCGGCGGCGCGCCACGGTTTGCCCAGAAGGCCATCCAGGCGCCGAAGGCCGGCCCTATATCCAGGTCGCCGGCGATATAGACCGAGAGGCTGACGAGGTCTTCAGCATCTTGTCGGAAAGCGAAGGGATCAGCCGGCGCAGTTCGGAATAGCGCATCGGCTGTTCCTTGATGCGCGCCAGGATCACCGTCTTCCATTTGCCGCCGAGCGCGTCGAGCGCGAACTCGACCGGACAGCCGTAGAGTCTTCAGTGTTGGGTCATGCGCCATGGTAGGCAAGGCACGGTGACGACGAAAGCAGAATTTGCCCGGCCATCTGGCGAGGGTCGGGGCTTACGGCCTCGCCGACTACAAATCCATGGAGGAGAACGAAGACGAGCCTGCGCGACACCAATCCGGTCAATGCGAGACGGCCGAAACCTGTGGCGATCGTCATCGCCTGGCTGTATCGACCACGACGGGCTGGCTGGTCGGCTCTGGTGGAGCGAGCTCCCGCACCCCTGGTTCGCCTTCAGCGAACGCGGCTATGCCGTCGAGGTCTTTTCACCCGACGGCGGCGGTCTTGCATCCGAATTGCGTCAAGACGAAGGGAGCCTCATCCGAGTAAGCGCTTGCTCAGCCGCGCGCACTGCACACGAATATCGGGAATGGCGTCGATTTCGAAGAAGGTGCCGCGCGTCAGTGGCCCGACGGCGAGGATCTTGGCGGATACCGTGCCGTCGCCGGCGATGACCTCGCAGTTCGCGGTCACGTCGAGGCCGAGGCGCAGCGGATCCGGCCGTGCCAGTCCACGCTCGACCAGTGACCGCACCACGCTGTTCGAGGTGGTCGAGATGTCCCTGGCGATGCCGGTGCAATCATAGATGCGGGTGACGTCGAACCTTTCGAGCTGCTGCGTATGGCGCGACTGGACCTGTACGCTGAAGCCGTCGCCGGCGGCGATCTCGACGACGCGCCCGGCGACAAGGCGGATGCGGCCCGCTTGCACCGCCTCGGCAACGCGGGTGTAGACTTCCGGCGCCATGCGATGGCGGTGGATATCCCACCAGGCCTTGGTGTGCTCGACGAAGCGGCGCTTGGCCGAGGACGGCCAGTTCTGCCAGATCTTCTGGTTGAAGGGTCTCAGACCGTCGACGACGTCGCGCCAGTCGATACCGGCCTTCTGGTTTTCCCGGATCAGGTCGCGGAACCAGCCGACGAAATAGGAAAGCTGGGTGCCGAGCGGAATGTCGGCGACGTCGAGCTTGATCGGATTGCCCTTGCGATGCGGCGAAGGCAGCAGGCCGCGCCGCGACACCGCTACGATCGCGCCGCGGTGGCCGCGCTGCTCGAGCGACAGGAAGGCATCGACCATGCTCAAGCCGGTGCCCAGCACCAGGATTTGGGCTTCGGGGTCGAGCGCAGTGTCCGCCTCGGATCCCATCCTGATCGCATGCCCCTGCCCCGCCCCCGGCTCTTCGTCATGCCCGGTGGCGAGCACGGCAAGATGCGCGACCACGCTGGTGCCGTTGGCCAGCGCCACCTCAACGCCGGAGGCGGTCGGCGAGATCGACAGGCTCTCCTCGCGGATCAGGCGCAGCCGGCCCGTCTGCTGCTCACGCGCCTCGAGCTCGTCGAGCAGCTCCTTGAGATAGCGGGCGTAGACGCTGCGCGGCGCATAGACTGGCGCCTGTTCCGGCGTCGCTATGCCGCGTTCAAGCAGCCAGCGCGAGAAATTGCCGGGATCGTCGGCATAGGCGCTCATGCCCGACGCGCTGACATTCAGCACATGCGCCGACAGCAGCGTTGAATAGGCCATGCCTTGCCCAAAATGCGGGCGTTTTTCGATCAGGCTGACGCGGAGATCGGGATTGGGCGACTTCAGCAGATGCGCCGCAAGCACGACGCCGCTGGCGCCGCCACCGACAATGATGATCGAATTTGGCGTAGCGCGCCCGGTCATACGCACACCAGCTGTGCTGGCGATCGTCGCCGGCTCAGGAGAGATTGGTTCAGGCCTGGATTTTCAACGCCGCCGAAAAGTCTTCGTCGCCGACGATGTCGCGCATTTCGGCGAGGCTGCGCTGATCCAGCACCTCGGCGATGGCTTGCCGGACCTCCAGCATCAGGTGTCGGACTTGGCATGTCGCCTCGTTGCAGTCTTCGCAGCGCTGATACTGGGTGCGGCTGGCGCAAGGAATGGGGGCAAGCGGTCCGTCGAGCACGCGCACGACGTGGCCGACCTTGATCTCGTCCGCCGGGCGCGCCAGCCGATAGCCGCCGTCCTTGCCCTTGCGGCTCTGGACGAACCCGGCATTGCGCAATTCGCCAAGAATGGCATCAAGGAACTTCTTCGGAATATTGTTTCCTGTGGCGATGTCGTTGACGAAGGCGAGCTGTCCAACCGGCAGGCGCGCCAGATGGACGAGCGCCTTGAGGCCATATTTACCTTTTTTCGTGAGCATAACCCGAACGTTTCTCTGTCATGCGATGGCGCAAGGCCACCGGTTGCGAAACGCCTGGCGTGCCTCCCCGCCGCGTCCAAGCTGTCACTACAGATAAATTCTAGCGACATGATATACAAGCTCAGAAACGTTGATTTTGCTTCGTTTTCAAGCCGCAATGGCCATTTTGGCCGGGGCTTGTGCCCTTGCGAGCACAGGAGCCGCCGCGAATGGCACACCGGCAAACTGGCCGGTGGCAGGAATGTCCCGATCGGCGAGAATACCGACGGCAGCTTCTGCCCCTGAATTTGAAGGCCAAAGCATGCCGCGCACGGCAATAAGGAGGGTAGCGTCAATCATCGTCCTCTCCAATCCTTCAATGTCGATAAGCATACTAGACTTAACCGCGAACACAGGGAACTTGTTTCCAATTTCTTGCCTATTCACAGCACGGGTTTGCCGATGCAGGGCGAAAACGGGAAAATCCTTGTTGTGGGCATGGACGGCGTGGAAGGGGTTCCCGGGCAAGGACGATGGTTTTCACCCGGGCCATCACCCAGAAGCGTGCGAATGGGCAACTGCCCTAGCCAGACGACTTTTTCTAACAAGGCCGAGCCGATTGGAAGGATTTAACTCTACAAGAACGATAGAGTTAGATGACTATGAAACGCAATCCGGGTTTTTCTCGTTTCCAAGGAGCCTTTCATGTCCACCATTTCGCGACGTATCGTTCTCTTGTCCTCGGCGGCTCTGGCAGGTGCCGTCTTTCTCGGCCCAGCCGATGCGCAGGACCTCAAGATCACTATCGGCTACCAGACAGTCGTCGAACCCTCGAAGGTGCCGCAGGCCGACGGCGCCTATGAGAGCGCGACCAAGGCGGCAATCGACTGGCGGAAATTCGATTCCGGCGCCGACGTGATCGCCGCCATCGCTTCCGGTTCGGTCGACATCGGTTATGTCGGCTCGAGCCCGCTGGCGGCGGCGGCGAGCCGCGAGCTTCCCATCCAGACAATCTTCATTGTCGGGCTGATCGGCGAATCCGAGGCCCTTGTCGCCCGCAACGGCGCCGGCATCGAGAAGGCCGCCGACCTTGCCGGCAAGAAGGTGGCGGTGCCCTTCGTTTCGACGACGCATTACAGCCTGCTTGCCGCGCTGAAGCATGAGGGTATCGACCCGAAGTCGGTCGATATTCTCAATCTGCGGCCACCGGAGATCGCGGCGGCATGGGCGCGCGGCGACATCGACGCCGCCTATGTCTGGGATCCGGCACTCGGCCAGATCAAGACGACGGGCAAGGTCGTGCTGGATTCCTCGCAGGTCGCCGCCTGGGGCGCGCCAACCTTCGACGCCTGGATCGTGCGCACCGACTTCGCCGAAAGGAACCCGGAAGCGGTGCGCGACTTCGTCAAAGTAACGGGCGCTGCCTATGCCGACTTCCTGGCCAAGCCGGATCAATGGTCGGTGTCCTCGCCGCAAGCGGCCAAGATCGCCAGGATCACCGGGGCCAAGCTCGAAGACGTGCCGCAACTGCTGAGGGGCTATGTCTTCCCGACGCTCGAGGAGCAAGCCTCGGAAAAGTTCCTCGGTGGCGGCACTGTCAAGGCGGTCGAGGCGACATCGGCCTTCCTCAAGGAGCAGGGCAAGATCGACGCCGTGTTGCCGGATTATTCGAAATACGTGTCGTCGAAATATGTCGGCGAGGCGCTGGCCTCGAATTAGCGGCGGCTCAATACCGCGCGTCCTCCCTTCCCTGACGCGCGTTGCCTGCCCCGGAGCCGCTGACGAGGAACGGCTTCGGGGCAGGCAGGTTCAGAATATCGGCGACCCCACATGACGCATCTCGTGCTCGACCAAGTCTCGGTTCACTATGACGGCCAGCCGGCGCCGGCCGTCGAACGCGTGTCGATTGACATCGCTAAGGACGACTTCGTTGTCCTGGTCGGCCGTTCCGGCTGCGGCAAGACCTCGTTGCTCAACGTCGCCGCGGGCCTGGTCGAGCCTGTGCGCGGACGCGCCACGATTGGCGGCAGGCCGATCACGGCGCCAGGCTCGGACCGCGCCGTCGTGTTCCAGAACGACGCATTGTTTCCGTGGCTGACCGCGCGGGAAAATGTCGCCTTTGCTCTCAGGCTGCGCGGTGTCAGGGCCGCCGAACGGGCGCGGACTGCCGACGACCTTCTGGCGCTGGTGAAGCTCGACGGCGACGGCGACAAGCGCATCTGGGAGCTTTCCGGCGGCATGCGCCAGCGCGTCGGCCTGGCCAGGGCGCTGGCAGCCGAGCCGCAATTCCTGCTGCTCGACGAACCGCTGGGCGCACTCGATGCGCTGACACGGGAACGCATGCAGACAACGCTGCTCCATCTGTGGACGGCAAGCCAGGTCGGCGTGCTGATGGTCACGCACGGCATCGACGAAGCGCTGGTGCTCGCCACTCGCATCATTGTGCTCGCTCCCGGCCCTGGCCGGGTGGTGCGGAGTTTCGAGGCCGGTTTCAGCCGGCGCTATGCAGCCGGCGAGGCCATTCGTAGCATCAAGGCCGATCCCGCCTTCGCCGCGGCGCGCGGCGAGCTGACCGACGCGATCTTCGAAGGGGAGGCAGCATGACCGTTACCTCCTATACCGCGCGGCCGCAGCGCTCCAAAGTCGACGACGGAGCCGACGCGCTGTCGGTGCCATGGTCGCGGCCGCGGCCGAGACGCAGCCGCGTTTCGGCCCGCGTGGTCAGCGCGATCACCATTCTGATGGTGGTGGCGGTGTGGACGGCATCGGCCCGCCTGCAATTGGTGTCGCCGGTTTTCCTGCCGTCGCCTGTGGCAGTCTGGAACAAATTTGTCGTCGTCGCCGGTGACGGCTTTGTCGACGCGACGCTGCTCCAGCATATCGCCGCCAGTCTGTGGCGGGTGTTTGCAGCGCTGATCGTGGCCCTTGTCATCGGCGTTCCCATCGGGCTGGCTATCGGCATCAGCACGATCGGGCGCGGCATCTTCGATCCGCTGCTCGAATTCCTGCGGCCGATCCCGCCGCTGGCCTATCTGCCGCTGATCATTATCTGGTTCGGCATTGGCGAGCCGTCCAAGATCCTGGTGATTGCCATTGCCATGCTGGCTCCGGTTGCGCTGTCGACGGCATCGGGTGTTCGCGGCGTCTCGCAGGAACGCATCAATGCAGCGCGCTCGCTTGGCGCCACGCAGCGCCAAGTGATCAGGCACGTCACCCTGCCCAGCGCGCTGCCCTCGATCCTGACCGGTCTGCGCATCGCGCTTGGCGCCGGTTGGTCGACGCTGGTCGCCGCCGAGCTGGTGGCCGCGACGCGCGGGCTCGGTTTCATGATCCAGTCCGCTGCCCAGTTCCTCGTCACCGACGTGGTGGTGATGGGCATACTGGTGATCGCGGCCATTGCCTTCGTGCTCGAATTCATCATCCGCAGGATCGAGCGGGTGCTCGTCCCGTGGGCAGGGCGGGAATGACCGACAATGCCCCATTCCATCGCTGTATTGTTCGCGCATTTCGGCCATTGGCTCCGCCTGATCAAGGCCGGGGACAAACAGCCGCCTGACGGCGAACGCAAAACGCCGGTGCATCTGGACGCGGAGCGCAACCGCTTACCGCCGCGCGACGAAAGTTTCTACTGGGGCTGGCAGTACTGGTCGCGGTGACCGGCCGCCAGGGTCCGCTGTGCGCTGCTCTCAAGGGAGCTTGAGCATGGACGCCCGTTCAAACGCGCGAACGGTTCGCCCAGGCCAGGCCGGCCAGGCCGACCAGCGCGGTGACGATGCCGACATAGAGCCATTGCGACTGGCCGGTCATGAAGCTGCCGCCGATAACGCCGATGCCTTGCAACGTCCACAGCACGCCGATGGCGAGCACAATCAAGGCCAGCAGATTTTTGATCAATCTCATCGCTAGAACTCCGTTCCAAGTCGATCATAAACCGCGTTCCGGCCGGAATGAAACAGCGAGAAGACGCTGCTCGATTACACCAACTTCTACTTGGATGCTAATCTCTGATCTTGTGCAAGACGCCCGGAGATCGGCGCAGACATCATCAAAGAAGCTGCGCCTCGCTGCAGAAAGTCTCTGACAAATTGTTTCGCGCCGACTCCAAACGTGTAACATTGCCATGGAACCGACAGATCATTGCCGCATTTGCTGCCTTGTTCGGCACCTAACGGCTTGGGTCTGTCAACGGAGCTAACCCCAAGCATGAAGAAAAGCTATCAGGCCGCGCTCGTCGCGGCCACGATCGCGGCCGGCCTGACGGTCGGCGCATCCGCCACCAACGCCGCCGCTCAGTGCGGTCGTGCCTCCTGGTACTCACTGCATTCCAGAACCGCTTCCGGCGAGCGCATGAACCCGTCGGCGCTGACCGCCGCGCATCGCAGCCTGCCGTTCGGCACCAAGCTGAAGGTGACCAATCGCAACAATGGCCGCAGCGTCGTCGTGCGCATCAACGACCGCGGCCCCTTTATCAGGGGCCGGATGCTCGATCTGTCGAAGGGCGCAGCCAGTCAGCTCGGCTTCATCAGTTCGGGCCATACCGCTGTCTGCATGGCACGGGTCTAACGGTCCGGCCGCCACGGCCGGACGCCGCCTCCAACGATTGTCCCAATAGCCGTGCCCTTGCCTGGCCTTCGCAGGTGCACATTGAGCCGGCTGTTGCCCTTCCAGGCGGATTCTCAATGCCTTGGACGAAAGAACGAGCATAAATCACGCAGATTGACGTATTGCATCGCAGCAGATTGTTGCTAACTTCCCCGCAAAGCATTCAAGGCTCGGCGCTGCTCGTCGGCCCTTCAATCGCAGTCGGCAGCGGGGTTCTCGATGTTCTACCAGCTCTACGAACTGAACCACGCCGCCTTGCAGCCGGCGCGCCTCTATGCCGATGCGGTGCGCCTGTTCTACTCCAATCCGCTCAATCCGGTCTCACACACGTCCTGGGGCCGCTCGGTTGCGGCAACGGCCGAACTGTTCGAGCGCACGACGCGCCGCTACGGCAAGCCGCAATTCGGCCTGACCAAGACCGTGGTCGACTGGAAAAACGTCGAGGTCAGCGAACGCACCGTCTGGTCGCGGCCGTTCTGCAACCTGGTTCGTTTCGAGCGGGCGGTTCCTGCAGGGCGCCGGCCGGATCCGAAGCTGTTGATCGTCGCGCCGATGTCGGGCCACTACGCGACGCTGCTGCGCGGCACGGTGGAGGCGATGCTGCCCTATGCCGACGTGCATATCACCGACTGGGTCGACGCCCGCATGGTGCCGCTGGCCGACGGCAGCTTCGATCTTGACGACTATATCGACTACATCGTCGACATGCTGCATGCGCTAGGCCCCGACACCCATGTGATGGCGGTGTGCCAGCCTTCGGTGCCGGTGCTGGCGGCGGCGGCACTGATGGAAGCCAAGGGTGATCCGTTCGTGCCCTCGACGATGACGCTGATGGGCGGGCCGATCGACACGCGCCGCAATCCGACAGCGGTCAATCTGCTGGCGCAGGAAAAGGGGATCGACTGGTTCCGCGACAATGTCATCATGCGCGCGCCCTGGCCTGTGCCGGGCTTCGGCCGCGAGGTCTATCCCGGCTTCCTGCAGCTTTCGGGTTTCATGAGCATGAACCTCGACCGCCACATCACCGCCCACAAGGACTTCTTCATGCATCTGGTGAAGCATGACGGTGACAATGCCGAGAAGCACCGCGAGTTCTACGACGAATATCTGGCGGTGATGGATCTGACGGCGGAATTCTACCTGCAGACCGTCGACACCGTGTTTGTCCGCCAGGCCCTGCCCAAGGGCAAAATGACGCATCGCGGTATCGCGGTCGACCCTTCGGCGATCCGCAATGTCGCCCTGTTCACGGTCGAGGGCGAGAACGACGACATCTCCGGACTCGGCCAGACCAAGGCCGCGCACGACCTGTGCATCAACATCCCGGCCGACAGGCACGCCCATTACATGCAGCCTGCGGTCGGCCATTATGGTGTGTTCAACGGCTCGCGCTTCCGTTCCGAAATCGTGCCGCGCATCGTCGACTTCATCACCAGCTACGGCCGTCAGAACCGTGTTGCGGTGAAGCCCAAGCTGGTCAGGACCGGCAAGAAATAGGCGACCAGTGATGATGCCCGTCAATCCGCATCAGGTCGGTCTATGCCAAAATCATCGGTTGGCGCGGCCGTGCGGCGGGTCGACCTGTTGCACAATAGTCGCGTTGGCGCCACGCGGGTAACCATGCCGCAAAATCAATCCATCCTCATAATTGACACGGACTGTAAATACCCCTTAACGTTTCGTTAATAACAAGGGACAAGCGGGGACAATGATTTCCTCACCAATGGCGAGAACGCTGCGCCTGTGCGCGCTGGCCGGACTTACTGTGGCGGCAGGTTGGGCCAGTTCGGCCTCGGCGGCCGGCCCGATGATAACAGGTGGCCCGACCTCACAGCCGATCGGCCATTATGATTTCTGCAAGAGCTACGCCTCCGAATGCTCGATCCGCCCGAAGGATCTGTCGCCCGCCAGCCTGACCGGCTCGCTGTGGCGCAAGCTGCTCAGCGTCACGGCAAAGGTCAACGCCGCCGTCAAGCCGGAGAGCGACTTCGACATCTACGGCAAGGATGAGGTCTGGGCCTATCCCGACAAGGGCGTTGGCGATTGCGAGGACTATGTCCTGGAAAAGCGCCGTGAGCTGAACCGGCTGGGCGTCTCGTTTGCCGATCTGCTGATGACCGTCGTGCGCAAGCCGGATGGCGAAGGCCACGCGGTGCTGACGGTGCGCACCGACAAGGGCGACTACATCCTTGACAATCTGACCGACCAGGTCCGTTCCTGGGACCAGACCGGCTATCGTTTCCTCAAGCGGCAGGCGATCGACAATACCGGCCGGTGGGTCTCCATCCGCGGCGGCCAGCAGGTTCTGGTCGGCTCGGTCCAGTAACAAGGCAACTCATTTCGGCCGTGCCAGCGCGGCGCGGATCGACGCCGTGATGCGGCGAAGCTCGGCTTCGTCGAGCTTTTCAATATTGCCGGCCAGGAGATTGGCAAGTTCGGTCGCCGCCGGGCTAAGGCCCGACGTGTCGAGCTTGACGCGCGGATGCGAGGTTTCGGCCAGCCGCGCCAGTTCCTCGGCGTCGTCCCAAATGATGTTGAAATAGCCGATGATCTTCTAGATCAGCGTCCAGCTCGGCGCACCGCGGCGGCCGTGTTCCAGCGCCGAGAGATAGGCTGCGCTGACGCCGATCGCCTTGGCCATGTCCTTCTGGCTGACGCCGCGCTCGTTTCGCAGCACGCGAAGCTTTTCGCCGAACGGGGTCACAAGCGCACCTTCATGGATGCATCCTCATAGGTGCGTCCCTCATCGGCATGCCCTCATGAGCGTGCCCGCCGCAAGCGGACATAGAGCGCACCCGAGCCGCCATGTTTGCGGGCGGCATGGTCGTGGCTGGAGACGAGGGGCCGGAAGGCGGGTGTCGACAGCCATGACGGCACGGCGCGCCGCAAGACGCCATCACCGCCCGACGAAGAGCCCTTGCCGGTGATCACCAGGACGTAGCGGATGCCGCCGGCATGCGCCCGGCACAGGAAGGAAAACAGCAGTGAATAGGCTTGGTCCTGGGTCAGGCCATGCAGGTCGACGCGGCCCTCGATCGGCAGCCGGCCGTTCGACAGCTTGTCCAGCGTCGGTTCGTCGAGTGCATGGGAGACATGCTGCGCCTTCGGCTTTGCGGCCGCGGCAGGATTGCCCGCGACCTGTTCCGGGGGCGGCGCCTGCCTGGTCTCGTCGATCTCCGGCCCAACGTGTGGAATTTCGACGGCGGTTCTGCCCTTCAGCGGTTTTGCCGTGCGCGCCACCAGGTTCCACAGCACCCGGTCGTCCTCGCTCAGCCTGTCGATGCGCCGGGTCATCGGCCTGCTCCTCTAAACCAGCGACCGGGGGATCAGCGCATAAAAATCGGCGGCGTTGCGGATAACGCCGGCGATCTCGCCGGCCGCTTCGCCCGACCCGGCAAACAAATCACCGCGGGCCGGGCCGGTGATCGCCGAACCGGTGTCCTGCGCGATCATCAACCGCCGGAACGGTTTTCCGTCGAAGGCGGTCAGGGACGGCGCGTCGATATGGAAGGGCGTGCCGAACGTGTGCAGCAGCCGGTCGACGGCGATCGAGCGGCCGGGTGTCAGCGGCACCTTGGCGGCAGCAATCGGGCCGAGCTCCCGGTCGTCGACGCCCATCTCGCGGAAGAAGATATAGGAGCGGTTGCGCCACAGGGTCTCGTCGACGCGCTCCGGATGCGCCTTGAACCAGGCACGGATCGACTGCATCGTCACCTTCTCCAGCGGGATCTCGCCTTGCTCGCTCAGGATCTTGCCCGGTCCGGTAAAGCGCTGGCCGGATTTGGCGGCATAGGTGATGCGGCGAAGCCTGCCATCGGTCATGTTGAGCCGTGCCGCGCCCTGCACGTGAATGAAGAAGGCGTCGACCTTGTCGGCGAGCCAGGCGATTTCCAGCCCTTTTCCGGCAAGCGCGCCGCGTTCGATCTCGCCGCGGTCGAAATATTCGACCGGGCCGTTCGGCGCCGCACGAGCGAAGGCGAGATAAGGATCCAAGCCGGAAGGACGATTGCCGTCGTCGATGTCGACCAGGTCGGCAGGGCGCGCCAGCAACGGTACCGAAAATCGTTCCGTGCGCACCGGCGAGGCTTCGACCTCCGGCTCATAAAAGCCGGTTACCAGGCCGGGACCACCATCTTCGGCATCGATACGGGTCGGAACGAAATGGCGCTCGAAAAAGCTTCGGGCCTGCAACCGATTCGCCGACGAAACGGTACGCGCTTCGGCATAGGCATCGGCAAAGCCATTGTAGTCGACGCCGAGCGCCGGAGCGGTAGGGTTTGGTCAGGATATGAAAGGCCGAGCGGCGAAAGGCGTCAAAGGCAGGGAGATGGTCGTCCTCGCCCCAGCCCGGCAATTGGCCAAAGGATTTTTCGCTGAAGGCTCGAGAAAGCGACACGACAGCCTCCGCCGCCGTCCAGTTCAGTCTTCTTCTTCGGTGGCGACGAGCTTCCAGTTCGGATCGCGCGAGCGCGTGTCGCGGGCGAAGGTCCAGACATCCTTGACCTCGGCGACGGTCTCGGGATCGCCGTCGATGACAGCGCCGGCCTTGTCGCGGGTCGCCGAAATCAGCTCGCTGACAATGCGCAGCGTGATGTGCGCCTCGCTGCCCTTCATCTCGGCCGAAACGATGTCGGCCTTGTCGATGCCGACGAAGGAGGACTGGATCTTTTCGGCTTTCGCCTCACGGTCGCCGATGGCCGCGACGAAGCCGTCATAGACCTCGCGCGACAAAAGGTTCTTCAAGGTTTTGCGGTCGCCATCCGCGTAGGCCATGACGATCATCTCATAAGCCATCTTTGCGCCGTCGACGAAGGTCTTCGGGTCGAACGTCGGATCATTGTCCTTGATCGCCCGCAGGCCCCGGTTGAGATCGGTGTCGGGCTTGGCAAAGGCATCGATCGCCGCATAGGTGTCGGCCGCCGGCTCTCCTGTCAGGCGCTTGCGCGGCAGCGAAACCACGTTCTCGGGTTTCTGGGCGGCATCCTTGTCGTTTTTGCGCGCTGCCGTATATGGATCGAAGGGCGGGCGCTCGTTGCCCGTGCGTCGGCCAAGCACGTTGCGCAGCTGGAAGAAGATCACCACCGCCGCAATCAGAAAGAAAATCGTGCCGAAGTCGAAGAAGCCCATATCTTGCGCCAATCAATCCCTGCTTTGGCCGGACCAGCGGCCAAGCAGGGGCCGCGATCACATAGCGTTCGGTATCCAAAGCATATAGAACGCATGGCGCAATCATTCAAATCAAAGGCAGCCATACCTATCTAACAGCTCTGGTGCCAGCGGCGATTGCTCGCCGGCCGGCAAAACATCGAAACGATCGGTCAAGATTTGCGTATCTCGCTGTTTCCCCTGTTCATTCTCGCGCTTCCGCTGCTGGAGATAGCCGGTTTCGTCATTGTCGGCCGCCAGATCGGCGCGCTGGCGACGGTCGGGCTGGTGCTGGCCTCGAGCGTCGCCGGCGCCTTGCTCCTTCGACACCAGGGTTTTGGCGTCATGGCCAGGGTACGTGCCGAAATGGACGCCGGGCGTGATCCGAGCGGCCAGCTTGCGCATGGCGCCATGATCGTGCTGGCCGCGATCCTTTTGATTATCCCCGGCTTCATCTCGGATATTTTCGGCATTCTGCTGTTCCTGCCGCCAGTGCGCGATCTTGCCTGGCGGATGCTGAAAGGCCGCATCGTGCTGGCCACCGATTTCAGCAGTGGTTTGCGGGCAAGGCAACGCGGCAAGATCATCGATCTCGACGACGGCGACTATTCGCGTGCCGACGACCATACGCGCGGACCGGATTCTCCCTGGCGCCGCCTCAAGGACGAGTAGCCGCAAAGCAACCAGCGTCTTTTGCAAACTTGTCTTGTCGGGCCGGCCATGATAGCGAACGCCCGAATTTCAATCCGGTCAGCAACGCTGCCCAGGCAAAAGGACCACAGCTTATGGCCAGCAACGACGACGCGCCGACCGGCGCAGCCAACGGTAATGGAAATGCGGCGCAGCCTTCGCTCAACGTGCTTGCGCAATATGTGAAGGACCTGTCCTTCGAAAGCCCCGGTGCACCGAACTCGCTGCGCGGTCGCGACAAGGCACCCGGCATCGCCATCAACGTCAACGTCAACGCCAATCCGCTTTCGGACAAGCAGTTCGACGTCAATTTGACGCTGAACGCCAAAGCGTCGTTCGACCAGGAAGTGCTGTTCAATGTCGAACTGGTCTATGGCGGCGTCTTCGCCATCAGCGGCTTCCCGCAGGAGCACATGCTGCCGATCCTGTTCATCGAATGCCCGCGGCTGCTGTTCCCGTTCGCGCGGCAGATCATTGCCGAGGCAACACGCAACGGCGGCTTCCCGCCGCTGATGCTGGACCCGATCGATTTCGCGCAGATGTTCCAGCAGAAGCTGGCAGAGGACCAGGCTGCCGCCAAGGTCAAGGTGAGCTGAGCGCGGCTGTCTCGCCAGTGTTTGACAAACCCGGCCTTGCGCCGGGTTTTTTATAACGATGTCCCGCCCGACAGGCTGAAGGCCGATCGGACGCAAGCGTCGATGGTTCCCATCAGCCACAATCCGCTATGTCTGGAAGACAACTGCCAATCTGCGACATCTGCGATTGGCCTTAGCCACTATGCCTTCGTCATCCTAGGGTCTGCGCCGCGTCGCTGCGCTCCTTGCTCCGCCCTGGGATCACGAAGGAGGGTGTTTCAGCTAATCTCGAAACTTTGCGATTTGCCACTGAACAGAACTATCGACGTTCGCTGCCGATCGGCCCCAACTATGCCGCGGAACTCGCTTCCTGGGCGACGCGCAGCCAGAGCGCCTTTTCGCCCAATGTGCCAACCATGCCCGCGTGCGCGGTGCGCTCGGCGTCGGTCAGGCGCGACGGCAAGGCGATCGGCCTGACGCCGATCGAAATATCGATGTCTTCGACATTCTGCCTGCCGCCCGCCGGAGTCAGGATGCTGTCGAGGATAAGGCTTGCCTGCTTGCCGCCGATGAGCTCGATATAGACCTCGGCCAGCAATTCCGAATCGAGCAGCGCGCCGTGCTTGGTGCGGCGGCCGTTGTCGATGCCGTAGCGGCGGCAGAGCGCGTCGAGCGAATTGGGGCCCATCGGATGCTTGCGGCGCGCCAGCGCCAGCGTGTCGACGATCCGTCCCGGATCGATGGCCGGATGACCAAGCCGGCCGAATTCGAGATTGAGGAAGCCGATGTCGAAGCCGGCATTGTGCGCGACCAGTTTGGCGCCGTCGATGAAGGCCAGAAACTCCTCGGCGATCTCCATGAAAGTCGGCTTGCCGACGAGATCGGCGGCGCTGATGCCGTGCACGGCCTGCGCCTCGTGATGGATCTGGCGGCCTTGCGGGTTGATATATTTGTGGAAGGTTCGGCCGGTCGGGAAACGGTTGACCAACTCGACGCCGCCAAGCTCGATGACGCGGTCCTCGCGCGTGTCGAGGCCGGTGGTTTCCGTATCGAAGATGATCTCACGCATCGAATCAGTCCACTGGTGCCGGCATCATTCTAGCCGAATCACACCAGGAACAAAATGGCAACAAGTAATGTGGGTCTGCAAGCCTCTTAACCAGGCCTGGCTGCCTTATCCACGACTAGTTCGGCGATGATGGCCTTGACGGCCGCGCGAGCGGCGTCAAAGCCCTGACCAGTGTCGATGACAAAGTCGGCGCGCCGGCGCTTTTCGGTGTCGGGAACCTGCCTGGCCAGGATCGACGCCAGTTTCTCCTCGTTCATGCCCGGCCGCGCCAGCACGCGGGCGCGCTGAACTTCAGGCGGCGCGGTGACGACCACGACCTTGTCGACGCGGTTCCCGCCGCCGGTCTCGAACAGCAGCGGTATATCGAGCACGGCAAGCGGCGCGCCGGCGGCACGATTTTCAGCCAGGAACGTATCGGCATCGGCACGGACCAGCGGATGGATGATCGCTTCCAGCCGTTTCAGCGCGGGGGCGTCGCCGAGCACCCGCTCCGCCAGTGCCGCGCGGTCGACCGCACCGGATCTGGTGGTGCCGGGAAAGGCTGCCTCGACCAAGGGCGCGGCCTTGCCGGCATAGAGGCGATGCACAGCCTCGTCGGAATCATGGACCGGCACGCCGGCTTCGGCAAACATCTTGGCCGTCGTCGATTTGCCCATGCCGATCGATCCGGTGAGGCCGAGCACGATCATTTTATCGCGCCGATATCGGCAATAATCATTTGCCGCAGTTCGGCGGTGACTTGTGGCCTGATGCCGAACCAGCGTTCGAAGCCGGGCACCGCCTGGTGCAGCAGCATGCCGAGCCCATCGACGGTTCTCAGGCCGCGCGCTTTGGCGGTGGCAAGCAGCGGCGTCTCCAGCGGCACGTAGACGATGTCGGTGACGATGGCGCGGTCCGGCAGTCTGCCCGGATCCGCGGACAGGCCTTCATTGCCATGCATGCCGAGCGCTGTCGTGTTGACCAGCAGGCCGGCATCTTCGAGGAATTCGCCGGTCGCCACCATGCCATAGGCCGAGACGCCGGCACCGAAGCGGTCGCGCAGTTCCTGCGCCCTTGCAAGCGTCCGGTTGACGATGCGGATATCGTTGATGCCGCGCTGCTTCAGCGCATGGATGACCGCGCGAGCGGCGCCGCCGGCACCGAGCACCACGGCGGGGCCGTTGGCCGCCCAGCCCGGTGCATATTCGTCCAGATTGGCGGCAAAGCCATGGGCATCGGTGTTGCCGCCCCACAATTCGCCATTCTCGAACCACAGCGTATTGACCGCACCGATCTGTTCGGCGTCGGCGTCACGCCGCTTGGCCAAAGCGAAGGCGGCTTCCTTGTGCGGGATGGTGACGTTGCCGCCGCGATAGCCTTGTGCCCGCAGCGTCTGCAGGAATTTGGCAAAGGCCTCCGGTGCAACGTCAATGGCCTCGTAGACGCCGTCTATGCCGTATTTCGCCAGCCAGTGGCCGTGGATCTTCGGAGACCTGGAATGGGCGATCGGGTGGCCGGTGACGAAGGCTTTTTTCGAGGCTTCAGCCATCGATCGCCCCGAACTCACGCAGCTGGGCCAGCACCGGCAAAAGTGGCAGACCGACAATGGTAAAATAGTCGCCTTCGATTTTTTCGAATAGCTGGATGCCTTCGCCTTCGATCTGGTAGGCGCCGACGCTGGACAACGCCTTGGCGCCGACTCGCGCCAGATGGCGGCCGATGAAGGCCGGATCGAGTTTGCGCATGGTCAGACTGGCGATGCCGACATGCCGCCACAGAACCTGGCCGTCACGGGCGAGCACGACGGCGCTGTTGAGATGATGCGTCTTGCCCGACAGCGCCAGCAGATGACGGCGCGCCCCTTCCATGTCGGCGGGCTTGTGGAACAGCTCGTCGCCGAGCGACAGCGTCTGGTCGCAGCCGAGCACCAGGGCGCCGGGCCTGCGCTCGCTGACTTCGGTGGCCTTGGCTTCGGCGAGCACCAGGGCGACGTCCTCCGGCGACACGCCACTATTCTGCAGCGGCGCCTCCAGCGCGCGCTCATCGACAGAAGCCGGAACCGCTTCGACAGTGATGCCGGCATTGACGAGCAGCGCCTTGCGGAACGGGCTGCCCGAGGCAAGGATGATTTTTTCCGCCATTTTTTTCGCCCGTTTCCTGGCGCTCACTAGGGTGTGTCGAGATTCAGGCCAGGCCGCGTCGAGAATGGTGGGTTCCGAGAACCGGAACGGAGCGGACATTTGGGTCCGTGAGTACCGGAAGCGCAGGAAACCGCCGTTCACAGGCCGGCATCACCTGAATATCGACATGCCCTACCGCGTCTTGCCGCGCAGGGCAACGATGGCCGCCGCCGTCTCCTCGATTGAACGGCGGCTGACGTCGATCATCGGCCAGCCATGCCGCGTGCATATCTGGCGGGCATAGGCGAGCTCTTCGGCGATCGCGGCACGGTCGACATAGTCGGTCGGTTCGTAGGCGCTGGTGCCGAGAATGCGGTTCTGCCGGACCTGCGAGATCCGTTCGGCGGTGGCGACCAGGCCGACGATCAGCGGCCGCGTGGCATTGACCAGGCTTTCGGGCACCGGCACGCCGAGCACGATCGGGATGTTGGCGGTCTTGATGCCGCGATTGGCGAGATAGATGCTGGTCGGCGTCTTCGAGGTGCGGGAGATGCCGACGAGCACGATGTCGGCATCATCCATATTGGCCGGCAGCTGGCCATCGTCATGCTCCATGGTGAAGTTGAGCGCGTCGATGCGGCGGAAATATTCGGCGTCCAGCACATGCTGGGCACCGACGCGTCGGCCGGCAGGCGTGCCGAGATAGGACTGGAACACCGTCAGCACCGGTTCCAGCACCGAGACGCAAGGCAGGCCCATCGCCGCGCAGCGTTCGTCAATGCCGCGGGCAAGCTTCTGGTCGACCACCGTGTAGAGGATGATGCCTGGCTCCTCTTCGATGTCCTCGAACACCTTCGTCACCTGCTTTTCGGTGCGAATGAGCGGATAGATATGTTCGATGGCGCGCGCATCCTTGTATTGCGCAGAAGCCGCGCGGCCGGCAGCCAGCAGCGTTTCGCCGGTCGCGTCGGAAATCAGGTGAAGATGAAAGAAGCTTTGCGGTTTGTTCACAGGATACATTCCAGGCTGTGGGCCGATGTGGATAAGCCGGGCGGAAAACTCGGCCACCGCAAAGCGACTGTATCAGATGCCGGTTTGTCCACAATTCGATCTGCTGTCGGCTTCTCCGCGCGGTTGGGGACAAGTCCGGGGACGGAGCTTTTTGCCTTCGCTTCATCCACAGGGGCAATTTCCCTGGCGTGGCGGCAACGCATTGACTCCAGTCGTAAATTCGCGGTTTTCCACAAAGTCCTGCAATCCCGCTGGAGATGCGCGCGACAATATGCTGGCTGGTCTTTTCCAGGGCAAAGCGGGACAGGAGACAACCACCACAACCAACAGACTCTTAGAATCATAAGATTCCTAAACATAGAATATTTAATTATAGGGAAGCCTGGAAAGGCTAGCGCTCAATGCCTCAAGACCGGATCGTGCTGGACGTGTTGAGAGGCAAGACGGCGTTTCCGCCACCGGTCTGGATGATGCGCCAGGCCGGCCGCTATCTGCCGGAATACCGGGAGACGAGGAGGCGGGCCGGATCCTTCCTCGATCTTTGCTACGACCCGGATCTCGCCGTTGAAGTGACGCTGCAGCCGATCGAACGCTTCGGCTTCGATGCATCGATCCTGTTTTCCGACATCCTTGTCGTTCCGCATGCGCTCGGCCGCGACGTGCGCTTCGAGGAAGGACGCGGCCCGCTGCTGACGCCGATCACGGCTGTGGAGATCGAGGCTCTCGACGGCGAAACGTTTCACGTGAATCTCGAGCCGGTCTACGAGACGGTGCGGCGATTGCGCGCCAGACTGCCCGATGAAACGACGCTGATCGGCTTCTGCGGTGCGCCCTGGACAGTGGCGACCTACATGATTGCCGGCCACGGAACGCCCGACCAGGCGCCGGCCAGGCTGTTCGCCTATCGCGAGCCGGCGGCCTTTCTTCGGTTGCTGAAGGTGCTCGCCGATCATTCGGCTGCCTATCTGATCCGCCAGATCGAAGCCGGCGCCGATGTCGTGCAGATCTTCGATTCGTGGTCAGGCGTGCTCGACGAAGCGTCTTTCGGATTGTTCTGCGTCGAGCCGGTGGCCGAGATCGTCCGGCAAGTGAATGCTGTCCATCCCAACGTTCCGATCATCGGCTTTCCCAAGGGCGCGGGAGACCACTATCGAAGCTATCGCCAGCAGACCGGCGTGACCGGGTTGGGCCTCGACTGGACTGTGCCCTTGTCGACGGCGAAGGAATTGCAGCGCGACGGCGCCGTGCAGGGCAATCTCGATCCGCTGAGGCTTGTAGCCGGCGGCAAGGCGCTTGCCGACGGCGTAGCGGCGATCCTGAAGGCGCTGGGCGACGGACCACTGATCTTCAACCTCGGCCACGGCATCACGCCGGAGACGCCGCTGGCGCATGTCGAGCAGATGGTGAAACTGGTGCGGAGCGCATCGTGACGATGATGGGCGCAGACAACGCGAACAGCGGTCGAGGGGCGATGCACCGCGCGGCAATTGCGATCGCCATCTTCCTGGTGCTGGCCGGGCTGCTGTTTTTCTTCGGGCCCGATGATTTCTATCCGTGGGCGAAGGCGATCCATGTGATTGCCGTCATCTCCTGGATGGCGGGCATCCTCTATCTGCCGCGCTTGCTGGTCTATCATGCCGATGCCGAAAAAGGCTCCGTCCAGTCGGAGACCTTCAAGGTGATGGAGCGCCGCCTGCTGCGCGGCATCATCAATCCGGCAATGGTGATTACCTGGGCATTCGGCCTGTGGCTCGCCTGGAAAGGCTTTGGTTTTCAGGGCGGCTGGCTGCATGCCAAGATCGCTGCGGTGGTTGGTCTGTCGGCCGCGCATGGCTATCTCGCCGGCGCCGTCCGCAAATTTGCCGAAGACCGCAATGAAAAATCGGCAAGGCACTGGCGGATCGTCAATGAGATCCCTACATTGCTGATGATCGTCATCGTCGTCCTGGTTATCGTAAAACCGTTCTGACGTCCTCGGTTGCCCGCAAAAGGCGGCTTGCTCTTTCAACCGACCGACGATAAAAGACGGGTCTTCCTTCCCGTCATGCGCCGCCCATTTATCGCTTCGGCCGCGCCCGGCATTTGTCGCATCCCGCCGATATTTTTCCCAAAGCTTACTCAGAGTCCGTCTAATGATGCAAGAAATGAAGCTCACAGAGTTCAAGAACAAGAAACCACCAGAGCTGATCGCTTATGCGGAATCGCTCGAGGTCGAGAACGCCAGCGTCATGCGCAAGCAGGAGCTGATGTTCGCGATCCTGAAGAGACTGGCGACCCAGGATATCGAGATCATCGGCGACGGCGTCGTCGAAGTGCTGCAGGACGGTTTTGGCTTCCTGCGCTCCGCCAACGCCAACTATTTGCCAGGTCCCGACGACATCTATATTTCACCCTCGCAGATCCGGCGATTCTCACTGAAGACCGGCGATACGGTCGAAGGGCCGATCCGCAGCCCGAAAGAGGGCGAGCGCTATTTTGCGCTGCTCAAGGTCAACACGATCAATTTCGACGACCCTGAAAAAATCCGCCACAAGATCCATTTCGACAATCTGACGCCGCTTTATCCGACCTCGCGGCTGAAGATGGAGATGGAGGTTCCGACCTCCAAGGATATTTCGGCGCGCGTCATCGACCTGGTGGCGCCGCTCGGCAAGGGCCAGCGCGCCCTGATCGTGGCGCAGCCGCGCACCGGCAAGACGGTGCTGTTGCAGAACATCGCCCATTCGATCACTACCAACCACCCGGAATGCTACCTGATCGTGCTTCTGATCGACGAGCGGCCGGAGGAAGTCACCGACATGCAGCGCTCGGTGAAGGGCGAGGTCGTCTCCTCGACCTTCGACGAGCCGGCGGTTCGCCACGTCCAGGTTGCCGAAATGGTCATCGAGAAGGCCAAGCGCCTCGTCGAGCACGGCCGCGACGTCGTCATCCTGCTGGATTCGATCACCCGCCTCGGCCGCGCCTACAACACCGTCGTGCCGTCATCCGGCAAGGTGCTGACCGGCGGTGTCGACGCCAACGCGCTGCAGCGGCCGAAGCGCTTCTTCGGTGCTGCCCGCAATATCGAGGAAGGCGGTTCGCTGACCATCATCGCCACCGCGCTGATAGACACCGGCAGCCGCATGGACGAAGTCATCTTCGAAGAGTTCAAGGGCACCGGCAATTCGGAAATCGTGCTCGACCGCAAGGTCGCGGACAAGCGTATCTACCCGGCCATGGACATCCTCAAGTCCGGCACCCGCAAGGAGGACCTTCTGGTTCCGCGCCAGGACCTGCAGAAGATCTTCGTGCTGCGCCGCATCCTGGCGCCGATGGGAACAACCGACGCTATCGAGTTCCTGATCGACAAGCTCAAGCAGACCAAGACCAATGCGGATTTCTTCGATTCGATGAATACGTAGGGTTGCGGGCCTTCCCTTCTCCCGTGTGGGAGCAGCAGGTGGCGAGCGAAGCTCGGTCGGATGACGGGTGCTCCAGCTTGGCAACGACGGCACTCCGTCCAACACCCCTCATCCGTCTCGGCGCTGCGCGCCAATCCACCTTCTCCCACAAGGGAGAAGGGACGGAGCGCCAGGTCCATCACCGCCGCAGCATCCGTTCCAGCTCCTCAGCTTCCGTTATCACCGGCAGGCAGACCTGCCCGGTGCACAGCCAGGCGCCGGGCTTTTCGGTTGGTGGCAGGACGCCGCCTGGCAGCGTCGGCAGGTTTGTCGCCGAGCCGACAGGCACCACGATGTCCACCCGGCGCGGGTCCGGATTTCGATTCGCAACCGGAACAAGCCTTGGATTCTCAGATCTCTCCACGATCACCAACTTCAACGGCTCGAACGCCAAGGTACAGGCATTGACTGTACCCGCTTGGCCATAGCCCTGGTGCTCAGCCCGCCCGGCCGCATGCTCGGCGACCGTCCAGGCTTTTTCCCAGAGATCGAGATCGCCCAAAAGCGACGACAATCGGACCAGGGCTTCTATGATCTGGCCGGTAGCGGAAGGAATGGCTTCGTCGACATCGCCGCGGATGCGGATCGGCACATCCGCGCTGTCCGACGCGGTCAGATAGTAGCCGGTCTTGTCGCTGTCCCGGTGCCAGAGATCGAGTTGCTCAATGAAGTTCCCGGCGCGATCGATATAGTCGGGATTGCCGGTCGCCTCGAGCAGTGAGATGGCGGCATTGGCCATGGCGGCATAGTCGCTCGACAGCGCGGGAAACAATTTCTTCTCCCCGAGCATGGAATGCGGCAGACGGGCGTCGCGGGCGGCGCCCGCAATGGCGGCAAAGGCCGCTTCCGCCGCTTCGATCCAGTCGGATCGGCCAAGCGATCGTCCGGCCTCGGCAAGGGCTGCGATCGTCAAGCCGTTCCAGTCGGTCAGGGCCTTGCCGTCACGCCCGGGCCGAACGCGCTGTTCCCTCGCTGCCAGCAGCCTTTGCTTGAGCGGAACCAGGAGGTCACGATCGACGACGCTTTGTATTTGCTGGGCTTCGGTTTGGTGGATGATCGGCTTGCCTTCCCAGCCATGCGGATCGGCAAGTGTGAAGTATTTGAAAAACAAGGCTGATTCGTAGCCAAGGACGGTCTCGATTTCATCCCTGCTCCAGGTGTAGAACAACCCCTCCTCGCCCTCGCTATCGGCATCGAGGCTGGCGGCAAAGGCACCGTCCTCGACCCGCATTTCGCGCAACAGCCAGGCAATCGTCTCTTCGATTCGCAGCCGGAATAATTCCTTGCCGGTTGACGCATAGGCCCAGTTGCACAAGCGGATGAGCTGGGCATTGTCGTAGAGCATCTTTTCGAAATGCGGCACCAGCCATTCGGCGTCGGTCGAGTAGCGGCTGAGGCCGCCGCCAATATGGTCGTAGATGCCGCCGGCCAGCATCTTTTCGAGGCTGAGGAGAACGGCGTCGCGGTGGGATGCGGTGCCGTCGCGCAGCCAGCACAACCAGAGGCTCTGCATGAACGGCGCGTTGGGGAATTTCGGCGCGCCGCGCAGGCCGCCCAGCTCGCGGTCGATCATGCCGTCAATGCCGTTGGCGAACTTTGCCAGCATGCCGCGGTCGAGCACGGCCTTGGCATGGCTGCCCGCCAGCCGCGTCTCGACATGCGTGCTCAAGCCGTCGGCACTTTGGTTAACGCTTTCTTTCTTCTCCCGCCAAGCCTTGTCAACCGCCTCCAGCACCTGGACAAAGCCCGGCCGGCCGTAGCGGGCCTCGCGCGGAAAGTAAGTGCCGCCCCAGAACGGCTTGCCATCCGGGGTCAGGAACATGGTCAGCGGCCAGCCGCCTTGCTCGCCCATCGAGGACAATGCCGCCATATAGATCTGGTCGATGTCGGGGCGCTCCTCGCGGTCGACCTTGATATTGACGAAGAGACGGTTCATGACGGCGGCGACGTCGTCGTTCTCGAAGCTCTCATGCGCCATGACGTGGCACCAATGGCACGCGGCGTAGCCGACAGAGAGCAGGATCGGGCGCTGCAGCGCCTTTGCTTCGGCCAGAGCGGCGGGCGACCATGGCCGCCAGTGCACCGGATTGCCGCTGTGCTGCTGCAGATAGGGGCTGGCCTCTTCGGCAAGCAAGTTTTGTGCAGGCAAGGTCACGGCGCTACTCGAAGGCGGATTGAACAGGCATAGCTAGGGCGCTTCGGCAGAGCGGGCAAATGATTTTGAAAGACTCCATTGTAGCGCTGTCGAGCGGGCGCCTGCCGGCCGGCATTGCGGTGATTCGGATTTCCGGGCCGCAGAGTCGATTCGTTGTCGAAACGATTTCCGGATCGACCGTGCCGAACCGCGTGGCCGCCTATCGCAAGCTCCGGGCGCCCGACGGATCGGTGCTGGACAGCGGCCTGGTCGTCTTCTTTGCCGGGCCCGACAGTTTCACCGGCGAGGACGTCGCCGAGTTCCATGTGCATGGCGGACGCGCCGTCGTGGCGAGGATGCTGGAAACCATCGCCTCCTTCGACGGCGTCAGGCACGCCGAGCCTGGTGAATTCACCCGCCGTGCCTTTCTCAGCGGCAAGCTCGATCTGGTCGAGACCGAGGCGCTGGCCGATCTCATCAACGCCGAGACCGAAGCGCAGCGGCGCTTTGCCGTTCACAACGCTCAGGGCGTGCAGAGCGAACTCTATCTGGGCTGGCGCCGACGGCTGATCCACGCTCGGGCGATGATCGAGGCCGAGATCGATTTTGCCGACGAGGACGACGTGCCGGGTTCGGTCGCCGATACGGTCTGGTCCGATGTTCAGGCCATGATCGACGAAATCGAGCGCCATGTCGCCGGCTTTCGTGCCGCCGAAATCATCCGCGACGGATTCGAAGTCGTGATCCTTGGCGCGCCGAATGCCGGCAAGTCCAGCCTGTTCAACGCTTTGGCGCGGCGCGAAGCGGCCATCGTCACCGACGAGCCCGGCACGACCCGCGACCTGCTAGAAGTGGTGCTGGACCTGGAAGGGGTGCGGGTCAGGGTAACCGACACCGCCGGTCTGCGCGAGGCGCCCGGCAAGATCGAGGCGATTGGCATAGAGAAGGCCAGGACCAAGGCGCACAGCGCTGATCTGCTGCTGCTGCTGGAGGATCTGGCGGAGCCAGTCGCGATCGGTATGCGGCCGGGCGACATGCCGGCGCTGAGGGTCGGAACAAAAATTGACCTGTTGGGGGGCAAGTCACCCTCGCCCACGGCGCACTATGATTTCGCCATCTCGACGCGGGACGGCACGGGTCTGGCCGAATTGCTGGACGAGATCGGGCGTCGTGCCGCAGCGCAGATCGGCAAGGCCGGCGATATCCTGCCGTCGCGGCTGCGGCACGTCGAGTTGCTCAACGAGACGAAACGCTTCCTGGTCGCAGCAGTGGTCAGTTGTCATCGCGGGCAGGAGCTACGGGCCGAGGAACTGCGCCTGGCAGCGGATCGGCTTGGACGGATCGTCGGGGCGGTCGATGTCGAGGATATGCTGGACGTTATCTTTTCGCAGTTCTGTATCGGCAAATGACTCACGTGAAACATTGCAAGCATCCGTGACGGAAGGCGAGCGACGGCGCTCCTTCCCCGTCCCGCCGATGTTCTGCGCCACCGAAGGCACCAACGCCGTGACTCACGTGAAACACCAGGCGCTGATACCGCTACATTGTTTCACGTGAAACGAGCAGTGTTCTTGACAGCATGTGGCTGTGGGCACATGTGTCGGCAGATTTGAATCGGAATATACAAATGACCAATCGCTACGATGTGGTTGTGGTGGGCGGCGGCCATGCTGGGTGCGAGGCTGCAAGCGCCGCTGCGCGGGCTGGCGCCAGAACGGCGCTGGTGACGCTGCGCTTCGACACGATCGGCGTGATGTCCTGCAATCCGGCGATCGGCGGCCTCGGCAAGGGCCATCTGGTTCGCGAGATCGACGCCATGGACGGGCTGATGGGGCGCGTTGCCGATGCGGCCGGCATCCAGTTCCGGCTGCTCAACCGCCGCAAAGGGCCGGCGGTGCGTGGTCCGCGAACGCAAGCCGACAGAAAGCTCTATCGCCTCGCCATGCAAGCGGCGATTCGCGAGCAGGCCGGTCTCGATGTGGTCGAGGGCGAGGTTCTCGATTTTGAAATCGACAATGGGCGCATCGCGGCGGTGCTGCTGGCGGATGGACGCCGGCTCGCCTGCGGCGCCGTGGTGCTGACGACCGGCACTTTCTTGCGCGGGCTGATCCATATTGGCGAGAAGAAGATTGTCGCCGGCCGCATGAACGAGCAGGCGAGCGTCGGCCTCTCGGCGACGATGAGCCGCGCCGGCTTCAAGCTCGGGCGGCTGAAGACCGGCACGCCGCCGCGGCTGGACGGCAGGACGATCGATTGGGCGTCGCTGGAGAGCCAGGCGGCGGACGAAGATCCCGTGCCGTTCTCGCTGCTCACCGAGCGCATCGAAAACCCGCAGATCCACTGCGGCATCACCCGAACGACCCACGCCACGCATGAGCTGATTCGCGCCAATCTCGGCCGGTCGGCCATGTATTCGGGGTCAATCGAAGGCGTCGGGCCGCGTTATTGCCCGTCGATCGAAGACAAGATCGTCAAGTTCGGCGACCGCGAAGGCCACCAGATCTTTCTGGAGCCGGAAGGGCTGGACGACGACACGGTGTATCCGAACGGCATTTCGACCTCGCTGCCCGAGGACGTGCAGCTCGACATGCTGAAGACCATTCCGGGGCTGGAGCGGGCAACCATGCTGCAGCCGGGCTATGCCATCGAGTATGACCATGTCGACCCGCGCGAGCTCAAGCCAACGCTGGAGACAAAGCGGATCGGCGGGCTTTTCCTCGCCGGCCAGATCAACGGCACCACCGGCTACGAGGAGGCCGGCGCGCAAGGACTGCTCGCCGGCCTCAACGCGGCGCGCAAGGCCTCGGCGAGCGATGAAATCGTGCTCAGCCGCACCGAAGCCTATATCGGGGTGATGGTCGACGATTTGACCAGCCGCGGCATCACCGAACCGTACCGCATGTTCACCTCGCGGGCCGAGTTCCGGCTGTCTTTGCGAGCCGACAACGCCGATGAGCGGCTGACGCCGCTGGCTATGAGACTGGGGATCGCCTCGCCGGAGCGGATGCAGCGGTTCAACAATGTCGTGCAAGACCTTGAGAAAGCGCGACAGCTCGCCCTCGGCACCACCATGACCCCCAATGAGGCGGCGCGCCATGGGCTCGAAATCAACCGGGACGGCGTCCGCCGCTCAGCCTATGAGTTGCTGGCCTATCCTGGCGTCGACATCGCCTGGCTGGCGCGGATCGAGCCGGCTTTCGCGGTGATCGACAGCAAAACGGCCGAACGTCTTGAAACGGAAGCCAGATATTCTGTCTATCTCGACCGCCAGCAGGCTGACGTCTCGCAGATCAGGCATGAGGAGAGCAGGCTGATTCCCGAATCGCTCGACTTTGCCTCTGTTCCCGGCCTGTCCAATGAGTTGAAGCAGAAGATGCTGGCACGCCAGCCGCGCTCCATTGCCGATGCGCAGCGTATGGAGGGCATGACGCCGGCGGCGCTGGCAATCATCGTCGCGCATGTGCGCAATGCCGAGGCGGCTGCGCGAAAGCAGGTCGCGTGAGCACTGCGTCCTGGGCAAACCTGCAAGAGGCAGCAGGCCCGGTTTCACGTGAAACATTCGATCGTCTGGTCGCGTTCGAGGCCGTCTTCCAGAAATGGAACCGCCGGATCAATCTCGCCGCGCAATCGACGCAGGACGATGTCTGGCGCCGCCACATCCTCGACAGCGCGCAGCTGGCGCGAATCAAACCAGAGGCGAAGCGCTGGGTCGATCTCGGCTCGGGCGGCGGGTTTCCCGGCCTCGTGCTGGCATTTTTGCTCGCCGAGCGGGAAGGCGCCAGCATCGATCTTGTTGAAAGCAACCGGAAGAAAGCATCGTTCCTGCAAACGGTCGTCGGACAGTTCAATCTGCCCGCCAAGGTCATCGCGCGCCGCATCGACGATAGCTATCCTCTTGTTCCTGCACCGCAAATCGTCACAGCCAGGGCGCTCGCCTCGCTGCCCGACTTGCTCGACCTGACGGCGCCGTGGCTGACCAAGGGGTCGCATGGCCTGTTTCACAAAGGCCGGGATTACCGCGCCGAAGTGGCAGAAAGCGCTCAACGATGGTCTTTCGATCTGGTAGAACATGCCAGTGCAACCGACGCGCAGGGCGTCATTCTTGAAGTATCCGACTTGCGACCGCATCCTGGCTTGTGACCGGCGACCCCAAATGAATTTCTGGCATGAATTTCTGGCATAGACCCATGATGAAGAACGGCCCCCGAATCATCACCGTCGCCAACCAGAAGGGCGGCGTCGGCAAGACGACGACTGCCATCAATCTGGCCACCGCGCTGGCGGCCATAGGCGAACAGGTGCTGATCGTCGATCTCGACCCGCAGGGCAATGCCAGCACCGGGCTTGGCATCGACCGGCGCGACCGCACCGTCTCGTCCTATGACGTGCTGACCGGCGAACTCGATCTCGAAGCGGCGGCGATCCCGACGGCGGTGCCTGGCCTGTCGATCGTCCCGTCGACGCTCGACCTGCTCGGCATCGAGATGGAAATCGCCTCGGCGCCGGATCGGGTGCTGCGGCTGCGCAACGCGCTACGGGCTTCGGCCGAGCGCGCGGCCAACTTCGGCTATGTGCTGATCGACTGCCCGCCGTCGCTCAACCTGCTGACACTGAATTCGATGGCTGCAGCCGATTCGGTGCTGGTGCCGCTGCAGTGCGAGTTTTTCGCGCTGGAGGGCCTGAGCCAGCTTTTGGAGACGGTCGAGCAGGTGCGCCGCTCGATCAACCCCGACCTGACGATCCAGGGCATCGTGCTGACCATGTTCGACGGGCGCAACAATCTCGCCAACCAGGTGGTGCAGGATGTGCGGGCGCATATGGGCGACAAGGTCTATGAAACCGTCATCCCGCGCAATGTCCGCGTTTCCGAGGCGCCGTCCTATGGCAAGCCGGCGATTCTCTACGACCTCAAATGCTCGGGCAGCCAGGCCTATCTGCAGCTTGCTTCGGAAGTCATCCGCCGCGAGCGCAAATTGCGTGCTGCCTAAACAATAAGCCGATTCGACACCGAAACGATCTGGACGGATGATGAACGAAGACCCTTCGAGGAAAAGACTGGGACGGGGACTGGCGGCCCTGATCGGCGAAATCGATCGTCCGGCGGCACCGGAAAAGCCGGGCCTGGCGGCCGACGGCAAGGTGCCGATCGAGTTCCTCAGCCCCAATCCCAAAAACCCGCGCCGGCATTTTGGCGACGCCGACCTGACCGACCTCGCCCAGTCGATCCGCGAACATGGCGTGGTGCAGCCGGTGGTGGCGCGGCCGTCGAAAACCCAAACGGGCCGTTACGAGATCATCGCAGGCGAGCGTCGTTGGCGCGCGGCGCAACGCGCCGGGCTGACCGAAATCCCGATCATCGTACGCGACGTCAACGATCGCACGGCGCTCGAACTGGCGATCATCGAAAACGTCCAGCGCACCGACCTCAACCCGGTCGAAGAGGCGCTGGGCTACCAGCAGCTGATCGACGACCACGGCTATACACAAGCCGATCTCGGCCAGGTGATCGGCAAGAGCCGCAGCCATGTCGCCAATACGCTGAGGCTGCTCAAGCTGCCCGACGTCATTCGCGACATGCTGGTCGACGGCGCGCTCTCGGCCGGCCACGCCCGCACCCTGGTGACCGCCGAGGACCCGGCCGGGCTTGCCAAGCGGATCATCGACGAGGGGCTTTCGGTGCGCCAGGCCGAGGCGCTGGCGCAGATGCCGGTCGGCGCGCCGGCGGCAAAGCGCCAGCCCGCAGCGCCGCCGCAAAAGGATGCCGACACGCTAGCGCTGGAAAAATTGATGACCAATACGATCGGCATGATCGTCACGATCGAGCACAACCAGCGCGGCGGCGTGATCAGCGTCGCTTACCGGACGCTGGAGCAGCTTGACGAGCTTTGCCGAAGGCTGAAGCGGGAGTAGGTAGGCTGCTGAAAGATCGCGATATTTAGCCGGCAAATGAAGTAGACTAAGTGAGTCAATAAAGGCCAGCCATTGCGTCGGCCGTTTTCTCTTTGAGACATTGGCGGTTGGCGAAATCGCTGAAGCCGTCAATCTCCCCCTCGAGGAGGGAGATCAGGCTCGCTGCGCCAGCCTTGCGCTCTCCACGGCAATGCCGAGCAGGGCCTGTCGTGCCAGCGCGATCGACAGATCCGGCCGCCGGCGTGTCTGCAGGACCGCCGTCTGCAGGCGGTTGAGTGCGCGGCCGAGCGCTTCGCTGCTCCACCGTTCGAGGGCTTTCTCCACCAGCTTGCGCCGGGAGAAAAAAACCGGCGGGCGCGCCGCGGCAACGACCGAAGCGGCATTGCGGCCGCCGGCGTCCATCTGGCCGCGCATGGCCTGGATCGTCTGCAGCTGCCGCATCGCCGATGAAAGCACCAGGAAGGGCTGGCCGCCGGACTGGCAATGGCGGGTAAAGGCGGTGTCGAAGTCGGCGATCCTGCCTTCGAGCAGGGCGTCGACCGCCGTATCGAAGGAGAGGCCTGAGACGTCGCCAGACGTCGCCTTGACGTCGTCAAGGCCGATTTCGGCCTGGCCATGCGCATAAAGCACAAGCTTTTCGATCTCGCCGCGCGAGGCCAGCCGGTCGCCGCCGAGATTGCGGCGCAGCGCCTGCCGGGCCTCCAGCGTCATCGACATGCCGGCCTTGCGCAGTTCGTCGTCGATGACCGTATCGATATCCCTGGCTTCATCGGCATAGCAAGGCAATGCCATGGCATTATCCGCCGCCTCCACCACGGCGCGCAGGCCGACGCCCTTCTTCAGGTCGCCGGCCTCGATAAGGATGATGGCGTCCCGCGCGGGCTCCGACGTCAGCGCCTTGACGTCGTCGGCAAGCGCCTTCTGGGCCCCGGCATTGCGCACCCATAGCAGGCGCCGCTCCGAAAACATCGGCACGGTGCGGGCCTCGTCGAGCAGGCGGCCCTCGTCGCGGTCGACTTCCGATCCGTCCAGCCTGACCACTGAAAACGGATCGTCAAGCGGCAGGCCGGTCTTGCCGGCAAAGGCCTTTGCCCGCTCGGCAACCAGCCCGCGATCGGGACCGTAAAGCAGCACGATCGAGACGCGCGGATCCGGCTTCGCGAGCCATGCATCGACTTCGTATGCTTTCTTCTGTGACATGGGCACTGATTACCATGACGCGCGCGCGGGGTGAACGGAGGGATTGGCGGGATTGTATCGAGACGAGACGCCTATGGGACAGCGCCCCCCTCTGTCCTATACGGCGGGAAGGAACTCGACAGAGGGATCTTGCCAGCAGGAATCCCTTCTCATGCGCCAGATCGGGCCGGACCATTCGCCAAATTGCGCATGGCGGCGGAAGATCGACAAGAAATTTCGCGGACATATCTTCATCTTGACGAGTGCTGGCCGGCGCGGTCGTTGGCCCGAAGCCGCGCCCGGCGAATTGGCACTGGTCCGGCGGTGTGCAAATATCCTGGCCGGGCAACAGTGGAGGACCGAGATCATGGCCGATGCCGGAATGTTGCGCTTCCATGTTCCGGAACCGGAAGTGCGGCCGGGCGGGACGCCGGATTTCTCCAATGTGAGCATTCCAAAAGCTGGCTCGGTGCCGCGCCCGAAGATCGACGTCGACCCGCGCGACATCCGCGATCTGGCCTTCTCGATCATCCGCGTGCTCAACCGCGCTGGCGAGGCGGTCGGGCCGTGGGCAGGGCTGCTTTCGGACGACGAGTTGCTGGAGGGGCTGCGCCATATGATGACGCTGCGCAGCTTCGATGCGCGCATGCAGATGGCGCAGCGCCAGGGCAAGACCTCTTTCTACATGCAGCATCTCGGCGAAGAGGCAGTGAGCTGCGCCTTTCGCAAGGCGCTGTCGCGGGGCGACATGAATTTTCCGACCTATCGGCAGGCCGGCCTGCTCATCGCCGACGGTTACCCGATGGTCACGATGATGAACCAGATCTATTCGAACGAGGCCGATCCGCTGAAAGGGCGGCAATTGCCGATCATGTATTCGTCGAAGGAGCACGGCTTCTTCTCGATCTCCGGCAATCTGGCGACGCAGTACATCCAGGCGGTCGGCTGGGCGATGGCCTCGGCAATCAGCAATGATTCAAAGATCGCCGCCGCCTGGATCGGCGACGGCTCGACCGCCGAGTCCGACTTCCATTCGGCGCTGGTGTTCGCCTCGACCTACAAGGCGCCGGTCGTGCTTAACGTCGTCAACAACCAATGGGCGATTTCGACCTTCCAGGGCATCGCCCGCGGCGGCTCCGGTACTTTTGCCGCCCGTGGCCTCGGCTTCGGCATCCCGTCACTGCGCGTCGACGGCAACGACTATCTCGCCGTCCATGCGGTGGCCAAATGGGCGGCGGAACGGGCGCGTAGCAATCTCGGGCCGACGCTGGTCGAATACGTCACCTACCGCGTCGGCGCGCATTCGAGCTCCGACGACCCGTCGGCCTACAGGCCGAAGGCCGAGTCCGACGCCTGGCCGCTCGGCGACCCGATCGTCAGGCTGAAGAACCACCTCATCCAGCGCGGCGTCTGGTCTGACGAACGCCACGCCCAGGCCGAGGCGGAAATTCTCGACACGGTGATTTCAGCGCAGCGGGAGGCCGAGCGCCACGGCACGCTGCATGCCGGCGGCAAGCCTTCGGCGCGCGATATGTTCGAGGGCGTCTATGCCGAGATGCCGCCGCATCTCAGGCGCCAGCGCCAACAGGCCGGGGTCTGACCATGCCGCGGCGGACCATGATCGAGGCGATCCGCGACGCCATGGACGTGTCGATGGCGCGCGACGAACGCGTCATCGTGTTCGGCGAGGATGTCGGCTTCTTCGGCGGCGTCTTCCGCTGCACGCAAGGCCTGCAGGCGAAATACGGCAAGAGCCGCTGCTTCGATGCGCCGATCAGCGAATCCGGGATTGTCGGCGCGGCCATCGGCATGGCGGCCTACGGGCTGAAGCCTTGCGTCGAGGTGCAGTTTGCCGACTATGTTTATCCGGCCTATGACCAGATCGTCTCGGAAGCGGCGCGGCTGCGCTACCGCTCGAACGGCGATTTCACCTGCCCGATCGTCGTGAGAATGCCGACCGGCGGCGGCATTTTCGGCGGCCAGACCCACAGCCAGAGCCCGGAGGCGCTGTTCACCCATGTCTCCGGCCTGAAGGTCGTGGTTCCGTCCAATCCGCACGACGCCAAGGGCCTGCTGATCGCAGCGATCGAGGATCCCGACCCGGTGATCTTCCTGGAGCCGAAGCGGCTGTATAACGGCCCCTTCGACGGTCATCACGAGCGGCCGGTGACGCCATGGTCGAAGCATCAGCTCGGCGAAGTCGCCGATGGCCACTACACGGTGCCGCTCGGCAAGGCGGTGATCCGCAGACAGGGCTCGGCAGTCACCGTGCTTGCCTACGGCACGATGGTCTATGTTGCCCAGGCGGCAGCCGAGGAGACCGGCATCGATGCCGAGATCATCGATCTGAGGACACTGCTGCCGCTGGATCTCGAGACGATCGTCGCCTCGGTCAACAAGACCGGGCGCTGCGTGATCGTGCACGAGGCGACGCTGACATCCGGCTTCGGCGCCGAACTTTCGGCGCTGGTTCAGGAGAACTGCTTCTACCATCTGGAAGCGCCGGTGGCGCGGGTCACCGGCTGGGACACGCCCTATCCGCATGCGCAGGAGTGGGACTATTTTCCCGGTCCCGCCCGGCTAGGCCGCGCGCTCGTCGAAACGATGGAGGCCTGAGGGGGGAAGACAATGGGCGAATATGTCATCAAGCTGCCCGATGTCGGCGAAGGCGTCGCCGAGGCCGAGCTGGTCGAATGGCAGGTCAAGGTCGGCGATCTCGTGCGCGAGGACGCCGTGCTTGCCGCGGTCATGACCGACAAGGCGACGGTCGAGATCCCTTCGCCCGTCGATGGCGAGATCCTCTGGCTTGGCGCCGAGATCGGCGACACTGTGGCGATCGGCGCGCCAATCGTCAGGTTGAAAGTGGCCGGCGAGGGGAACGTCAAGGTTGGCGCGACGCTTGCAGACGTTACGGCGGAGGGTACCCCTGACGATGCGCGGGCTCGCCCGTCCTCGGGCTTGGAGCCGTCATTACCCAATTTGGCGCCGTCATCCTCGGGCTTGTCCCGAGGATCTGCCGTCCCACACGGATATGACGCGATCAGTTCCGAGAGGTCGGTAGATCCTCGGGACAAGCCCGGGGATGACGGCGCCAGGTCCAAGGTCAACAGCGCGCCGCGTCCGGAAGGCGAAAAACCACTGGCCTCGCCGGCCGTCCGCCTCAGGGCGAAAGAGGCCGGCATCGACCTTCGGCAGGTCCCGGGGAGCGGCCCGGCCGGCCGCATCCGGCATGAGGACATCGACGCGTTCCTGGCACGCGGACCGCAGCTCGCGAAGGCCCCTGGCCTTGCCCGCAACGAGACGGTCGAGGACATCAAGATAGTCGGGCTCAGGCGAAAGATCGCCGAGAAGATGACGCTGGCCAAGTCGCGCATCCCGCACATCACCTATGTCGAGGAGATCGACGTCACCGCACTCGCGGATTTGCGCGCCGCGCTCAACAAGGAGAAGCGGCCGGGCGCGGACAGGCCGAAGCTGACGCTGCTGCCGTTCCTGATGCGGGCGATGGTCAAGGCCATTGCCGACCAGCCGAACCTCAATGCGCTGTTCGACGACGAAGCCGGCATCGTCCACCAGCATGGCGGCGTCCATATCGGCATCGCGGCGCAGACGCCTGCGGGGCTGATGGTGCCGGTGGTCAAGCACGCCGAGGCGCGCGACATCTGGGACTGCGCCGCCGAGGTTAACAGGCTCGCCGAGGCGGCCAGGTCGGGCACGGCGACACGCGACGAGCTTTCGGGCTCGACCATCACCATCACTTCGCTCGGCGCCATGGGTGGCGTGGCGACGACGCCGGTGATCAATCATCCGGAAGTGGCGATCGTCGGCGTCAACAAGATGATGGTGCGGCCGGTATGGGACGGCAGCCAGTTCATCCCGCGCAAGATGATGAACCTGTCCTCCAGCTTCGACCATCGCGTCGTCGACGGCTGGGACGCTGCGGTGTTTATCCAGCGCATCAAGACGCTGCTAGAGACGCCCGCGTTGATTTTTGTGGACTGAGGTAATGAGAACGGTCGCAACGGCCCCCTCACCCGGCCTCCGCATCGCTACCCTCTCCCCGAGGGGAGAGGAGGTCGCCAGCGCCGGCGCTAGCCTCTTCTCCCCAGCGGGGAGAAGGTGGCCGCGAAGCGGCCGGATGAGGGGGTCTTTCTTCGCCAACAAGAGCCTATCGCCATGAAGGAAATCTCCTGCAAGCTGCTGGTCATCGGCGCCGGTCCGGGCGGCTATGTCTGCGCGATCCGTGCCGGGCAGCTCGGCATCGATACGGTTATCGTCGAGTTCGGCAGACCGGGCGGCACCTGTCTCAATGTCGGCTGCATCCCGTCCAAGGCGCTGATCCACGCGGCCGAGGAGTTCGAGAAGCTCTCGCACATGGCGGGTGGAAAAAGCCCGCTCGGTATTGCGATCGCCGCACCATCGCTTGATCTCGCCGCCACCATGGCCTGGAAAGACGGGATCGTTAGCCGGCTGAACAACGGTGTTGCCGGCCTGCTGAAGAAAGCTGGCGTGAAGACGGTGCATGGCTGGGCGACGTTTCGCGACGGCAAGACCGTTGCCGTCGACACCGAGATCGGCATCCAGGTGATCCGCGCCGAAACGGTGGTGATTGCGACCGGCTCGGCGCCGGTCGAGTTGCTATCGCTGCCGTTCGGCGGACCGGTTATTTCGTCGACCGAGGTGCTGGCGCTGAGCGAAGTTCCAGAGAGGCTGGCGGTGGTCGGCGGCGGCTATATCGGTCTGGAACTCGGCATCGCCTTTGCCAAGCTGGGGGCCAAGGTGACCGTGGTCGAGGCGTTGCCGCGCGTGCTGGCGCAATATGATGCGGAACTGACCCGGCCGGTGGTTAAGCGGCTGGCCGAACTCGGCATCGAGGTGCTCGTGAACGCCAAGGCCAAGGGGCTGTCCACCAAGCGCGACGCGCTGCTGGTCGAGACGAATGGCGGCAAGAACGGCAAGATCGCTGCCGACAAGGTCCTGGTCACGGTCGGTCGCAAGCCGGTGACCGAAGGCTGGGGGTTGGAGCAGATCGACCTCGACATGGCCGGCTCCTTCATCCGCATCGACGACCAGTGCCGCAGCTCGATGCGCGGTATCTTTGCCATTGGCGACGTCACTGGCGAGCCGATGCTGGCGCACCGGGCGATGGCGCAAGGCGAAATGGTCGCCGAGATCGTCGCCGGCCACAAGCGCAGCTGGGACAGACGAGCGATCCCGGCTGTCTGCTTCACCGACCCGGAGCTGGTCACCGCGGGCCTGTCGCCGGAAGAGGCCAAGGCGCGTGGCGAGATCAAGGTCGGACAGTTTCCCTTCACCGCCAATGGCCGGGCAATGACGAAGTTGGGCGAGGACGGATTCGTGCGGGTCGTTGCCCGCGCCGACAACCATCTGGTGCTGGGCATCCAGGCCGTCGGCCAGGGCGTGTCGGAATTATCTACGGCCTTTGGCCTAGCGCTGGAGATGGGTGCGACGCTGGAGGATATCGCCGGAACGATCCATGCCCATCCAACACAGGGCGAGGGTTTTCAGGAAGCGGCGCTGAAGGCGCTGGGGCGGGCGGTGCATGTTTGAGGGCTCGCGCTCTCCCCCCCTTGAGGGTGTTTGGACCGGGGACATCGCGAACAGGTGTGCGAGGACATCGCGAACAGTTTGGCGCGCTTTGCGCTGGGGGGTTCGGG